>MWZA01000125.1 GCA_002050455.1 Acidobacteria bacterium 5-1
ACTTTATCCGTGTCCTTATTCTTAGTCAAATCCCGATTTTCACTTGCTTGTCCTATCGTGCTGTGTCAAAATTCGTTTAATGTTTTCACAAAACAATTAGATTTAAGGAGATTTTTTAGATAGATGTCAGAAAACGGAACAGTAACGGCGACGGATAAATTGGTTGATGCCACCGCCGAATCTACGGAAACAAACGAAAACACTGAAAATGCAGCGGCGGAAACCGCCAACGAAACGTCTGAAAACACTGGAGATCTTTCGTATCATGCAGTCGAGAAAGAAGGAAATGTAACGGCGATTTGGGAAATGCAGGGTCGCAAACATATCCGCACGATTGACCCGCGTTCAAACGAAGGTAAGCAGATTTTGGCTCTTTTTGAAACCGCTGCTTAAAATGGCGGGAATAAAAGCGGAAATATCCTATTAAACTTGCAGATAACCAAAAAATCCTTGCCTTTTTTTGCTAATAGAGTTACTATAAGTTGCATTCCAAAAATAAGCAGTTCAAAGTTTGTCGGCACATTTCGAAGAATTGGTAGTTTCTAAAATTATAAGGTTTTGTTACAGCCGACGGATTTTTGGAAGTTTAACCTTTTGATAAAAACGGAGGTAATTTTATGAGTGGTATGCTGTCTGCCATTTTGGCTCTGATTTCTGCCATAATCGCGGTATTTTCTTTTTTACAATATCAGAAAACTGCCGAAACGTTGTATTTGATTGGAACGCTTATTTTCTTGCTTGCCGCACTTGGTTTGGGCGCGATGTTTTTGTCTGGCAGGGTTAATAAGACCGATGATATTCATATAACTGAGTAGAATAACTGAGTAGAAATGTGTTTTCCGGGATTTCTGATGAGCGGCGAATTTATAAGAGTTTATTTATTTCATTTGCCGCCTGTCAGGTTTTGCCGTTTTGATTATTCAATCTTAAAAACTATTTATTGCCGAAACAGTCGGAATTTGTCTGAGTTTCACTAATTTCGATTCCTCAATATATTTTTCTCATCTCCTTCAAAGTTTTTAGAAATCAATAAAATCTTTATATTATCTTGACTTTTTTATTAAAGGTTTATTATTGCTTTGCCGCAAGTTAAACTATAATGCGATAAAAAATCTTGACTTTGATTAAAAACCTCAAACATCTTCACCCGGCTTTGGCGAACCAGCCTGTGGAGTAAATTTTATGAACTATGAAACTATTTTTGTTTTTGCCGTGGCGTTTTGCGCGGTAATTCTGTTCGTTACCGAAAAACTTTCGGTTGACCTCGTAGCTTTGCTTATAATGGTTACATTGCTCGTTTCTGGCGTTATCTCACCCGAAGACGGCATTTCAGGATTCAGCAATAAAGCGACAGTAACCGTTGCCGCGATGTTTATCATCAGTGCGGGACTTTTTAAAACGGGCGCGGTCAGCTATTTGGGAAAAATTACCTCAAATATTTTCAAAAAAAGCTACTGGCTCGGTATGATAACGGTAATGATTAGCGTCGGATTTTTTTCCGCGTTTATCAATAACACGCCGGTCGTTGCGATTTTCATTCCGATTCTGCTTGGTGTGGCTCACGAAACAAAAGCGAGTGCATCGAAACTGCTGATGCCGATGTCTTTTGCTTCGATGTTCGGCGGCGTTTGCACTTTGATTGGTACATCAACCAATATTCTTGTCAGTTCGTTAGCGGAAAAAGCTGGTCAACCTGCGTTTTCGATGTTTGAAATTGCGCCGTTAGGCGTGGTGTTCTTTATTATCGGCGCACTTTATATGCTTTTAATCGGAGTTCGGCTTATTCCAGATCGACGTTCCGAAGGCGATTTAATCGAAAGTTTTAACCTCCAAGAATACATCACGGAAGTTGTCTTATTGGAAAATTCCGCATCGGTCGGTTATGCGATTAAAGACGCGCCGCTTGTCAAAGATATTGATTTAGCGATTATCGAAATTCAGCGCGGCGAAGAAACGATTTCCGTGCCTTTACCCGAAGAGATTTTACAAACGGGCGATGTTTTGCGTATTCGCTGCGATTTAGAAAAATTCAAAAAAATTCAAGCGCGGGAAGGCATTCTTTTCAAGCCGCAATTCAAATGGCACGACGAAGACATCGAAACGCAGGATACAAAATTGGTCGAAGCAGTTGTCGCGCCGAATTCCGAATTTGTCGGCAAAACGTTAGAAAATTTACGGTTTCGGGAAAGTTTCGGCGCAACCGTTTTGGCTCTGAGACATCGCGGAAAACTGATGCGCGAGAAAATCGCCGACACCAAACTCAATGCCGGTGATGCTTTGCTGATAGAAGTTAAAAATTTCCGCTATCAACAATTGCAGCGTCATCCTTCATTCGTCATCACTTCTGAAATTGAGCAGGAATTTTTCCGCAAAAGCAAGCTTATTCCCGCACTTTTAATTGTCTTCGGCGTAATTTTGACGGCGACTTTGGGAATTTTTCCGATTGTTGTCAGCGCGATTGTCGGTTCGGTTCTGCTTGTTTTGATTGGTTGTCTGACGATGGAAGAAGCCTACAAAGCAATCGAATGGCGCATTATTTTTCTGCTGGCGGGAGTTTTGACGCTCGGAATCGCGCTTGAAAACACGGGCGCGGCAGAGCTTGTTTCTTCAACAATTATTTCAATCGTCAGCACTTGGGGCGGGCTGATTATGCTCCTTTCGGCGTTTTATTTCCTGACTTTTCTACTGACGGAAATGATATCGAATAACGCTACCGCCGCGCTTCTGACACCGATTGCAATTGCCACCGCCAACTCGCTTAACGTCAGTCCGCGTCCGTTTCTCGTCGCGGTGATGTTTGCCGCTTCCGCAAGTTTTATGACTCCTGTCGGCTATCAAACCAACACTTTGATTTACGGTCCGGGACAATATAAATTTTCCGATTTTCTGCGTGTCGGCACACCGCTCAATTTAATTTTTTGGCTGGCAGCGACCTTCCTTATTCCATATTTTTGGGAATTTTAAACAGAAAACAACCACGTCAAATGAAAAATCGTCAAAGATACGTTATAATGTTGACTAAATAGTAAAGATTATAAACTTTATAATTTTGATTTTAACAGTAAGGATTTATAAAAGAATGCCAAAAATAGCAGATATACAAGAAACACCGAATCCGAATGCGGTAAAATTCATTTTGAAAGAGCCTGTATCACACGGAACTTCGCATTCGTTTGATTCCGCCGAAAAAGCAAAAGACGACAAACTCGCTCATTCTTTATTTGAAGTCGGCGATGTCGTGTCGGTTTTTTACATGGACAAAATGATTACGGTTGAAAAGCCGGACGAAGCCGATTGGGATGAGATTTTGCCGATGCTGGCAGTGCCGATTCGGGCGGCGGAATCCGTTGCTTCTCCAAACGGAAATGGAAACGGAAATGCGGCAAAAGAAGTCGGCGGCGCAATTGCGGCGGCGGTCAGCGATAATCCGGTAATCGCGCAAATCGACGAATTGCTTGACGAAAGAATTCGTCCGTATTTGGCAAGCGACGGCGGTTGGTTGGAAATTTTGGATTTGGAAGACAAAACCTTAAAAATCCGTTATCAAGGCGCGTGCGGAAGTTGTCCTTCAAGTTTGTCGGGAACGCTGATGGCAATCGAAAATATGATAAAAGATGAGATTGATTCTGAAATTGAAGTCGTCGCAGTCTGATAAAAAGTTAACTTTTTCTAAAATTTGAAAGCCGTTTGGACTAATATCAAGCGGCTTTTTTGATTATTCAACAATCTCAAACTGGACAAATTGCGTGGCAATTTTATTTTTATCTTTCGCCAAAGCGTCGGTAACGACAATTTGCAAAACATAATCGCCCGCTTGCATCTCGGTTCCCAAATTCAATGCTCCTGAAGCGTTAATATGTTGCAAGTCGGTCTGTCCCGATAAATCAACGGGTGTTTGTTTACCTTCAAAAATAAGTTTTCCGTCGCGGAAAATTTTTGTCCGCATTTGCATCTGCGGAATTTGCCCGGCACTAAATTTAGCCTTGTAAATTTCAAAACCGTAGCGCAAAATCGTGCCGCGCTTAAAACTTCGCAATGCCGTGTCGGACATTGAATCGGCTTGCTTTTCGTTTTTGTCAATATCAACTTTTGATTGATTATTTTGTTGTTTGTTCCACTGCTGAAAAGTTAAATTCTCCAAAATTATGCCGGAGAGCGTCAAACGATCTTTTTTCAGATTAGGAACTTCGATAAATTGATTTGCCGAACCGACTTTTTGGCTCGCGTGGTCACGAATCGCCACGCGCATTTGATACGCGCCCGGCTTTTTGACTGGAAAAGTGAAATAATAAACAAAACCTTCAGTTAAAAATTTTTGATACCCTTCCGTTTTGAGGTTGAGCGTGTAAGTTTGACTAATTTGGTCAGCCACCGTCCCGTTGTCGCCGAAACTAACCGCTAAAATATCAAAGACGGCTTTTTTGCTTCCGTCTGCCTCGTCCGTAAATTTCAAATCTTTGGCGTTGACGTGCAAAAGCGAGCGCACAAAAGAATCTTGCGTCGGATTGTTACCGAAAAGTGTATTCAAGCGCAGTGAAATATCATTGACCCCAAACGGCGAAGTCAAAGCGGTCATAATTTGCTGATACGGCGTTTGATTAACCGGCTTTTTGATTTGTTCTTCGCTGACGCCGAAAAATCCGCTTCGGTAACGAACATTCACGTCTTTTCGTTTAACTTTTATCTGTAATTTGTTAAAACGCCGTGTTTTCGGGTCGAAAGTATTGGTATCGGGCTGATAGCCGATTAGATAATAGCTTTGGTCATCGAGTATTTGGCGGATACCGCCGCTCAAATCGTTATTGTTGATAATCGGAAAACCGCCCGTTTGCTTCGCCAAATAAACCAAACCTTCCTGCGTATTGAAAAGTTTATCGCGGCGGTCGAAAAGTCTTTGTTCGACGGCTTCGGCGGAAAGTCCGCCGGTATTATCTTGGGCTGTAAAGCCGAGCGTTTGCAAACCTCTCGCGTCCATCGTATAAACGACAACCGAAGAACGATTTGCCAAATCAACCAACCGGCGCAACGAGTCCAACACTCTGGTCGAATCGGTGAAACCATCTTTGCTTTGAGAGAAAAGTTGGAAACCGTCGGAAAGAAGCAGAATGGATTTGCGTCCGGGTAACTCTTTCATTCCACGAATTATGTAATTGATTGCGCCGAGCGTGCCGGTTGCAAAAATATCTTCTCTGAAATCGTTCGCGCCTCGAATAAAATCCTTTTCCGCATCAAGTTGTTCGTCGCTGATGTCTGCGCCATTTGCCTTTGCTTGCTCAAGCGGAGTTGCCTCAATCGGAGCAAACGCGCCGATGTTTCCCGTTCCCGCCATATTCCAACGAACCTTCTCAATCGCCGCGTAAAGCTGCCGTTTGTCGGAAGTAAATTGTTGCAACGCACCAATACCGCTGCCGGTGCGAATAATCGCTACGAGGTCGCCGTCCTGCATTTGCTCGTCAACAAACTTTTTTAACGCCTGCCGGACATAATGAACGCTTTCAAACGAAAGTGTTAAATCATCAACCACCAGTGCAATCGTTCGCTTGACTTGTTTGGGATTAACGGGCGCGGGCGGCAGCGGAACCGGCGGTTTCTCTTTTATATTCGGCGTTGCGGCGGTAGTTGCGGAGGCATTTGAAATAAACGAAAAGTTCGTAATTTCCTGCTTTTCGCCGTTTTCGTAAATTTCAAAATCTTCGGGTTTCAAATCTTTAATGATTTTACCGTTTTTATCCGTTACGGTTACGTCAACTTGAATCAGCGTGGTGGAAATTTTTACAATATCATCATCCGGCGCGGGTTTCGGCGTTGGAGTCGGTTTTGCGCTTTGTGCAAAACCGACTAAAGCACACAGCAGAATAAAAACAAAAGTGGAAACAAATTTTTTCATTGAAATTCTCCTTGCGGGCTAAGAAGCTGTTTGAAAAGTCTGTTTTAGATAAGAGCGAAACATAACTCTCCCATTCTAAACTCCGCACTCGCCTTTCAAATAGATAACCGTTATTTCTGCACAATAATTTAGAATGCGAGAGTTTAGATATATTGACAAACTAAGTATGGAACGCTTTGGCTTTTCTTTGCGTCCTTTGCGTTTTTTGCGTGATAAAGATTGTTTCACGCAAAAAACGCAAAGTTAATCTGATGCTAACTTAACTTGTCAATACATTTAGAGTTTAGAATTAAAAGCTTCTGTTGGCTTTCGTCTGACTTTTCAAACTGCTTCTAAGATACCCGCGCTCCTATTTATGTTTCTCTGTTATCATATAACGAAACTCGTTTACTTGGAAAGATATTTTTTAGTTTGAGGGTCAAGACAAATCACTTTTATCTTTTTGCATCAAAAAATTCGGGAGTAATAATTATAATAATGCCATTTCATAAAAATTCAATTTCAATTTTGACACTTTTTTTGCTGGTTGCGGGATTTCTGCTCGTGCCTTTAACGACGAGTTGTTCGGCAATCACGCCGCAGCAATCCGAAGAAAAAGTCTTGGAACTTTTGCGCCAAATGACAAAGGACGGAAAACTTCCGTCTGAAGATGTTGTTCTGAAAATCGAATCAACCTTTCCCAAAACCCGGACCGGCGCGTTGGCAAGACTTCTGCGGGCGCGGATTCGTTTTGAAAACAATGATTTTAACGGCGCGGCTGAAATTCTTAATTCAAATATTTTTCGTGAAAAAACGAAGGTTGCCGATTATGCTTTGTGGCTGCGCGGGAAGGCATTGCAGCAAGCCGGAAAACATATCGAGGCACAGAGCGTTTTTGCCGAGCTTATCAAAGATTTTCCGTCATCTCTGCGGGCGCGTGAAGTATATCTTTTGTGGGCAAACAGCGCGATTCAATCAGGACAAGCCGCCAAAGTTCCCGATTTTCTGCAAACCTTAAATGATAAACGCGATGCGGACGCGCTTCTTTTAACGGCGAAATCTTACGAAGCGCAAGCGAATCAGGCGCAGGCAGTCAATTTTTACCGTCAAGCCTATTTTTACGGCGCGGGCGAAAACGCCGCCGTCGAAGCCGAAGCAAAACTCAGAGAATTAAATCAGCCTTTGACCGCGCAAACGGCGGAAGAACTTGCGGCTCGCGCCGATAAACTTTACGCCGCGAAAAATTATGCCGAAGCCGTTAATGCTTACACCGATTTACTGACAAACTTTCAAAAAACGAGTTCGCCGCAAATCAATCTCAAACGCTTGATTGCCTATTCGAATTTACGGAAACCATCTGAAGCGCAACTTGCTTTTAACTTGATTCCGCCGTCGGCGGACGAAAAAGAGCAAGGTTATTACGAACTCGCGCTTGCCTTTGCCAAAGCCAAACAATGGTCGGAAGCGCGGCAGATAGTCGCCGATATGCGCGAAAAGTTTCCAAAAAGCAAATGGACACCGAAAACTCTGGTTGCCGTCGGAATGGCGGCGCGTGATGTAAGAAACAGAGCGGATGAGTCGTATCTTCTGAAAACCGCCGTCGCCGCTTATCCAAAAGCGATAGAAGTTGCCGGAGCACAATTTGAACTCGCTTGGCTCGAACACGAAAACAACAATTTTTCTGTTTCCTCGCAAATGCTGACGGAACATTTGGCGCGATATGTTGACGAAGACACGACAAATCGCGGTAAAGCCGGTTATTGGGCGGCGCGTGATTCGGAAAAAGCGGGAAAAATCGCCGAAGCCTGTGCGCTTTACGACGGCACAATTTATCGTTACGGCGCAAATTGGTATGGTTATCTGGCTTTGCAGCGTCTGACAAATTTGCGCGGGCAAGCGAAATGTCAAACGCCGCCGACATTTTCTGCTGGTTCGCTTATTCCGCAAGCCGTAGAGAATTTGAAAACCGTTACGATTGCGCCGGAAAACGCGACCACAAAAGAATTGGAAAGAGCCGAAAAAGCGGAAGAATTAAGTGCCGTCGGGCTTTTCGATTGGGCGATTGACGAGCTGAAAGAAGCGAAGAAAACCGCCAACAACAGTCCGAAAATTAATCTCGCGCTGGCAAAGCATTATCGTTTGAAAGGCGATAACGTCAACGCGCTGCTCGCGCTGGCAAAAAGTTATCCTGATTACGCGCAGATGTTTCCCGAAGAAATGGGGCGTGAAGAGTGGGATATTTTTTACCCGTTGACAAATTGGAGCGACATCAAGTATTGGGCAAAAGCGCGAAATCTCGATCCGTTTCAAGTCGCCGGTTTTATTCGGCAGGAAACAATTTTTGACCCGAAAGCAAAATCGAGCGCAAACGCTTATGGATTAATGCAGCTGCTGATTCCGACCGCCCGCGCAATGGCAAAAAAGTATAACTCAAGCATAACCGCAATTTACGGCGACACGCTTTTTCAGCCGTCTTTAAATATTGAACTCGGCACAGCTTATATTCGAGAACAAATCAATAAATTTGGGCGTGTCGAATTTGTTGCTGTCGCTTATAACGCTGGTCCGGGGCGCGTTCCGCGATGGCGAGCGACTCTGCCCGCTGAGATGGACGAATTTGTCGAAGAAATTCCCTTTAGGGAAACAAAAGGTTATGTGCAGGGAATAATCAGAAATTCGGCGCAATATCGCCGCTTGTATGACGCTAGCGGCAATTTCAAAGCGAATGTCGGCACACAACCTCTGCGCGGCGAAATTGACTCAAAACCGCGCGACCAATTTGCGAAAGAATTTCCCGAAATCAGAATTGATGAAGATAGGACCGGTGAATAAAGGTTAAATACTAATTACCTAAAAGCTCCTTTACTGCGTCAGACCGACTCGCCGCAACAAATCCGGCAGGCGCGGGTCTTGGCGAACACTTCTGCCCCAAACATCGCCTGTTCCGACCTTTGTTTCGATATTAAGGTAAACCAATTCGCCATTTCGCTCCTCGACGGCTTTTTCCAGCCATTCAAACGCTTTGTCAGTTTCGCCGAGTCCGCTGTAGACACGCGCGATATTGATTGCCGGAACATACTGATGCTTTTTCATTTCGAGCAGCTGATTCAGCACTTCCAAAGCCTCGTTTTGTTTTCCGGAAGTGCCGTAAGTAACGCCCAAAAATGACAAAACGATATGGCTGTTATCTAAAGCCAATGCTTTTTGATACGCCGCAATGCCTTCTTCAAACATTCCCTTTGCGACCAATATCGTTCCCATTTGCCAGTATGCCAGAGAGAAATTTGGTTCTATCTCAATCATCTTATTAATTTGCTCAAGCGCGTCGTCAAAGCGTTCGGCATACCAATATATCCATTCCATAAAGAAATTTGCGACCAGCGAAAGCGGGTCTAGTTCGACGGCTTGCCTGCCGTATTTGATTGCCTGCTCAAATTGCTCTCTGGAAGCCAAAAACATACCGTATCGCCAATAGGCATTGACGCTGTTAGGGTTGAGTTCAATTGCCCGTTTAATTTCCCGCTCGGCTTCTTTCCAATTCCATTCATAAAAAAAGAGAATACTCGCCATTGTGAAATGAGCTTCGGCTAAATCATTGTCAATTTCTAAGGCACGGCTTGCCGCCGCTTTCCATTTTGGAACTATTTCGTGTGGCGCAGAAAAGCCGAAATACCAGAGCGCACCAAGGCAAACTGCAATTCCCGTAAATGCGGGAGCAAATTGCGGCTCAATCTTAATTGCCTTTTTAAAATATTCGATGCCTGTCCGCCAGCCTTCGGCGGTATATTTGTTGTAATAAAACCGCCCTTTGAGATATAACCCGTAAGCCTTTATGTTATCGGTGTAACGCTTTAACACCACCGATTTTCTTTTGCCCAGCATTTTAACCTTCAGCACATCAACCACTGCCAGCGTAATCTCGTCCTGAACATCAAAAATATCCTTTATCTCGCGGTCATAACGCTCCGACCAGATATAATAACCGTTTGTCGCATTAACGAGCTGCACGACAACTCGCAAGCGTTTGTCCGCCTTTCGAACACTGCCTTCCAGCACGGCATTCACATTCAAAACTTTTCCAATTTCACTGACATTGACATTTTTGCCCTTGAACGAGAATGCCGAGGTGCGAGCCGCGACCTTTAAGCCTTCAATCTTTGCCAGCGCATTGAGAAGTTCCTCAGCCAGCCCGTCACAAAAGTATTCATTTTCAGCATCGGCGGTCATATTGGCAAACGGTAGAACGGCAATCGAATGGGTCGCCGGAAACAGATGAGTGGACAGTTCATCGTTTTTGGGAAATTTAGGAAGAGGCAAAGTCCTTGAAGATTCTAACAACTCGTCAATCAGGCGAGTTCCGTCTTTACGGCAGAATTTGACTGTTTCCTCCGTGTAATTTTTTTTGCATTTCGGACAATACTTCATAAAGACTCTTTGCTTATTGAGGAAATCCGATACGCCGCAGTAAATCCTGAAAGCGCGAATCATCACGCAAACTGTCGAACGCCGGGTCAACGCTCAAGTATTGCAATTGCAAATCGTGTGCAGCATAAGCATTTTCAAGCGAGGCAAAAGCCTGCTCGCCCTCGCCCAATGCGGCGTAAAGAACTGCTAACTCGCCGGGCGAAACGTAACTTTCGCTGTTTAGTAATTGTTTCAAAATTGCCTGCGCTCGTTTCCGCTTGCCTTCTCCGGCGTAAGCCGCACCGAGATAAATTTGATTGCTCGGCGTGTCCTGACCGAGCCGAATTGCCGCTTGATAAGCGGAAACAGCTTCAGTGAATAACTGTTTCGCCGCAAAATTGTAACCGAGATAAAGATGCGCGAAAGCGAAATTCCGGTCAAGTTCGAGCGTCGCCTTTAACATTTCAATCGCCTCGTCGTAACGACGCGCAAAGTAGAGAATAAAACCGACATTCGCGTTGACAATCGGCGAGAGCGGGTCGAGTTCTCTGGCGCGTTTGACTTCCGCGATGGCTTCGTCGTGCCGCCGGACGCGGCTCAGATGACCGGCGTATCCGACGTGCGCTCTGGCAAGATTCGGATTTAATTCGACGGCGCGTTTGAAACTTCTCTCGGCTGCCTGCCACTGCCAGCCATCTTGTTTGAAAGATGCCAACGCGAAATGCGCTTCGGCTAAGTTATCGTCCAACTCCAACGCTTTTAGTGCCATCACTTCGACTTTTGGCGAAAACTCCTGCGGATTAAGTGTGCCGCTGCCGACGAGAACTTTATAGCTAAAGGACAATTCGGCATATGCGGGAGCGTAATTTGGGTCGGCGGCGATCGCCTGCTGAAAATACTCGACAGCTTTTTTCCGGCTCTCGGTTCCGCCCTTGCCGCGATAAAAACAACCTTTCAAATACAACTCGTAAGCCTCGGTATTTTCCGTAGAGCGTTTCAGCACGGCTGACTTTGTTTCGCTTAACAATTTAACCTTCAGTGCGTCAACCACTGCCAGCGTGATTTCATCCTGCACGTTGAAGATGTCTTTCATCTCGCGGTCATATCTTTCAGACCATAATTGGTAACCGTCTTGGGTATTAACCAGCTGAACAATAATTCGCAAACGATTCTCCGCTTTCCGCACGCTTCCTTCTAAAACCGAATTGACGTGCAAAACTCTTCCGATTTCACCGATATTTAGATTTTTGTCTTTGAATGAAAAAGTTGAGGTGCGAGCCGCGACCTTTAAATCCTCAATCTTCGCCAGCGCGTTGAGTAATTCTTCCGCCAAACCGTCGCAAAAGTATTCGTTTTCCACATCCGCGCTCATATTGGCAAACGGCAAAACGGCAATCGAAGGCATTTCGGTTTGAAATGATGTCTGATTTTGAAAGTATTCTGTCGGCAGTTCCGATGTTTGAAAAACCATCGTCGGAGATTGAGAGTTAAAGAAATCATCGACTAGCCGCGCTCCGTCGTCAAGACAAAAATTGAGCCTTTCGTCAGCGTAAGTTCGTGAACATTTCGGGCAATGTTTCATAACATCTATCTGACCGGTTTAGGAAAACTTACCGGACTTTTATTTCCCGCTTTATCAACCGCGCGAATGCCGAAAAAATAATTGTCTTTCGACATTTCTTTTGCCGTGTAAGTCGTTACATTTCCGACAAAAACCGAATTTGTCCAAACGGGCGAAGTCGTGTCGCGCCAGACGACTTCGTAACCTGCCAGATCCGCTTCGATG
>MWZA01000140.1 GCA_002050455.1 Acidobacteria bacterium 5-1
AAGTTACGATTGCCCAGCGCATCGAACGCGGACAGATAAAAACCCGCAAAGCTATTTCACGCTCGCCGATTGCCGTCGAAAGACTTCTGCAAATGGGCGAAGACCTCGAAAGCGGCAAAGGAAGTATTCGGGAAACGGTTACGTTTTCCGAGCAAGCGGAACTGACGGGCGAGGAAGATAAAGCCGAAGAATACTTGCGTTGGACGCTCGAAGGTATTGAAAATATTCACACAAATTACAAGAAAGCAATTAAGGCTTTAGGCAATTTTCGGGAAGAACAAAAGAAATCAAAAGGCAAGCCAAGCAAAAAACTCGCCGCCTTAAAACGCCAAATGGCGCGTCTTCGTTTGGAAGTTTCTCAGGAAATCAGAAATCTCAGTTTGACCGAGCGAGCTTTGCAGCGACTTATTGGCGCAATTCGCAAAGTTGCCGATGAAATCCGCAAGGCAGAACGCGACATCAACAAAGCGGAAGAAAGGCTCGAAAGCACCGTTTCCGCCGAAGAGAAAAAAGAACTCAATCGTAAAATTGCCGACGCGCGGAAAACATTGGCGGAAATTGAAGAAAAATATCATCTTTCGACCGTGGAAATTAAACGTTCTTTGCAAACAATTTTAATCGGCGAGCAGGCAACCGGACAGGCGAAACGCGAACTTGTCGAGGCAAATTTGCGCTTGGTCGTTTCGATTGCGAAAAAATACACCAATCGCGGTTTGCAGTTTCTTGATTTGATTCAAGAAGGCAATATCGGTTTGATGAAAGCGGTTGATAAATTTGAATGGCGGCGCGGTTATAAGTTTTCGACGTATGCGACGTGGTGGATTCGCCAAGCAATCACACGGGCAATCGCCGACCAAGCGCGGACGATTCGGATTCCCGTCCATATGATTGAAACCATCAACAAACTGATTCGGACTTCGCGTGCGCTTGTTCAGGAACTCGGACGTGAACCGACTTCGGAAGAAATCGCCAAAAAAATGGACATTCCGGTTTCAAAAGTACGGAAGGTTTTGAAAATCGCGCAAGAACCGATTTCGCTCGAAACGCCGATTGGCGAAGAAGAAGATTCTCACTTGGGCGATTTTATCGAAGACAAATCTATTTTGAATCCGGCGGAATCGGTAACGTTTTCAAACCTTCGGGAAATTACCGACGAAGTTCTTGCAACCTTAACGCCGCGTGAAGAAAAAGTTATCAAAATGCGTTTCGGACTCGGAAATACCGGCTCGGAACACACTTTGGAAGAAGTCGGACAGCATTTTGCCGTAACCAGAGAGCGCATTCGCCAGATTGAAGCCAAAGCGTTGCGAAAACTGCGTCATCCGTCGCGTTCACGCCGTTTAAAAGCGTTTTTGGAAGGCAAACAATAAAGTTTTGAGTTCACGCTTTAGCGTGTTGCCGAACGCAGCCTAAAGGCTGGACTCTAAACAAATTTTTGATTTGCGATTTGCGATTGCTTTTTGGCGGTTGCAAGTCGCAAAATAGTTTTGGGAGAAAAGTTATGGACACTTTAGTTTTAGAAAAACCGACCACGACAATCGAAGAACTTATCGAAAAACTTTATCAAACTGAAGGTAAAGCGGAGATTATCAATGGAGAAATAGTTGAATTTATGGCAACAGGATGCGAACCCGGTATTGCCGGTTTGAACATTGCTTTAAGTCTGAAAATGTATCAAAGAGAAATCAAACGCGGCATCGCTTTTGGCGACAATATCGGGTTTATCGTTGATCTGCCACACCGCAAATCGTTTAGTCCTGATGCCGCGTATTACATTGGCAAACCGACGGGAATGAAGTTTCTGCAAGGCGCGCCGATTTTTGCCGTTGAAGTCCGAAGCGAAAACGATTACGGCAGCCAGGCGGAAAAGGCGATTGCCGAAAAACGCGCCGATTATTTTGCCGCGGGAACTGAAATTGTCTGGGACGTTGATTTACAAAGCGACGAAGTTATCAAATCTTTTCACTGCGACAGTCCTGCTAATCCGAAAGTTTTCCGGCGCGGCGACGCTGCCGATGCCGAACCTGTTTTGCCGAAGTGGAAAATGGCGGTGAACGAATTGTTCGATTAAGTTATTTACTCCTGAAAAATGTCTATTACAATACAAATTTTTTGGCTTTTTATATTAGCAATGGTCGTCGCTTCGATTGCCTGGACGGTTACGCAGGAAGAAATTTTTAAGGAATGGCGCGAATATTGTCAGGAGAATTGCGATAGTTGTGAATCGCTTCCAAAACGCAAATTCTTTTATGTTTTTACTTGTGGATACTGCTTTAGCCATTGGATAACTATTTTGATTTTACTGCTGACAGGTTTTCAACTGTTGATTGAAGATTGGCGCGGATATATTCTCGCGTTTTTTGCGATTACGTGGCTGGCAAATCAATTGATGAGTATTTATCGCCGTTTGCGTGTTGACATTGAACATGAAGATGCGCTGGCAGAAGAAGCCAAAAAACGAATCGAAGATTAAAGGCATCTACTAATCGCAAAATTCCTTCAAAACAGTTACCTTGACAAGTTTCACTATTATTTTTCCAAAATAAAAGGTAAAATGATTGTTTTGTTTAAGCTATGAGCAAACGCATCATCGAAAGTTATAAAAATAAACTCGCAAACGAGGAAGGCTTCACGGTTAAACACGGTGCGCCGCTTCGTATTGCACTATGCTATCCGAACACTCACGCAATCGGGATGGCAAATCTCGGACTTCACACAATGTATGAACTCTTCAATAAAATACCCGAAGTTTCCTGCGAGAGAGTTTTTTTGCCGGATGATTTTGAGATGCACGAGTATGAAAAATCGCGGACACCTCTGCTTTCTTTAGAAACACAAACGCCGATTAAAAATTTTGATGTTGTCGCCTTTTCAATTTCCTTTGAAACCGATTATCTGAATATGGCGCGAATGCTGCAATTATCGCAGATTCCCGTTTGGGCAAAAGACAGAAATCATTTTCACCCTTTAATTGTCATGGGCGGTGCGGCTTCGTTCTTAAATCCCGAACCGATTGCCGATTTTACGGATATTATCGCCGTCGGCGAAGGCGAAATTCTCGCGTTTCAACTCGTTGATGCGATTCTAGAACACGGTAATAAAGAAGATATTTTATTAAATCTCGCAAAAATCGGACGCGGATTTTATATTCCTTCGCTTTACGATGTGATTTACAATGATGACGGCACGGTTTTCGATTATCTGCCGAAAGAAAAAGGCGTACCGCGTCGGGTCGGACGTGCGCTTGCTGCTGCAAACCCGAAGGAAGGAACTTTGCGCCGCGCAATCAAGCGAAATGAAACCGAAGTCGTTGATTTTCTGATGAATCAAGACGTTTTTGCGCCGTCAACTTCCGTTTGGTCGCCGAAAGCCGAAATGGGCGACAGACTTCTTGTTGAAATTTCGCGCGGCTGTTCGCAAGGCTGCCGCTTTTGCTGGGCTGGCTATAATTATTATCCGCCGCGCGTTGTTCCGGCAAAAGATATTTTGGCAAAAGCTGCGGAATGGCGCGGAAAAACAAACAAAATCGGTTTAGTTTCAACCGCCGTTTGCGACCATCCCGAAATTTCCACGATTTTGAGCGAACTAAGAAAAATGGATTATCGCATCTCGGTTTCATCGCTTCGCCTTGACCAAATTTCCGAAGAATTATTGGACGCGCTGGTCGAATCAAAAGACCAGCAAATCGCTGTCGCACCCGAAACCGGTTCGGACCGGCTGCGGCGCGTTATCAACAAAAATCTGACAAATGATGAAATCGTGGATATTTGCGGCGCGGTTTTTGACCGTGGAATGTTGACCGTCAAACTTTATTTGATGGTTGGACTTCCGACGGAAACTTACGAAGATTTAGAAGAAATGATTGTTTTAGTAGAAAGAATCAAAGATCGAATGCTCGAAGCCGGAAAGAAATTTGGACGCGCCGGGAAAATTATTCCAAGTCTAAACGGTCTTGTGCCGAAGCCGAACACGCCATTTCAGTGGGACGCAGTTTGCGACGAAAAAGAATTGAAAACTCGTCTGAAATGGGTTTCTAAAAATCTGGCAAAAATTCCGAATGTCGAAGTTCGCGCAATGAGCGCGCGCATCGCGCACGAACAAGCATTATTTTCTTCCGGCGACAGAACAATTGCGAAAGTTATCGAATCAGCCGCGAGAAATAAAGGAAACTTAAAAGAAGCATTGCGCGAAACTGGCATTGACGCGGCATTTCATACAAGTAGAAATCGCAGTTATGACGAATTTCTACCTTGGTCAATTGTAGATTCGGGGTTGTCATTTGAGTTTTTGAAAACCGAACACGAAAAATCGCAGGCAGCACTTTCTTCAAAACCGTGTCCGGCAGTTGAAAAATGCACAACGTGCGGTGTTTGCCCGACAACTTGGCTGGCTGACGCGCCAAACGGTTTGGTGCAGCTGCAAAGCCTCAGAACTCCGCGAGTTTTATCGGCAGCCGTTTAATCCGAAATCGGCGAATCGTTCTCTATCGGTTGTTCGCTGACACAAGAGCCAACTGAAGTTGGAACTCAAAACGCGCTCGTAAATCCAATCCAAATCCGCATCTGAAGTAAATTTATTTATGCAGAACTGTTTCGAGAGATTTTTCGATGGCTGATTCGGGAATATCTCTGGTTTGCCGGATTACCGGTTTGCCGATTTTTTCCAAAAGAATAAATTGCAGCGATTCTCCGATTGCCTTTTTATCAAACGCAAAGGCTTCAAACACTTTTTCAATCTTGATATTGCTTGTGTCGGGAAGTTTTCCGACCCGGCGCAAAACATCGTTTAATAATTTTAATTCTTTCTTGTCAAGAATATTAAGTTTTTTTGATAATTCGGCAGCAAATAAAATTCCGCAACCGACCGCTTCGCCGTGTTTGAAGTATTTATAATCGGTAATTTTTTCGAGCGCGTGGGCAAGCGTATGCCCGAAGTTTAAGATTTTACGCGATTTAGCGTCTATTCTGGCGACACTTTCGCGTTCGTCTTGCATAACGATTTCCGCTTTGAATCTGACTTGCGCGGCAAGCAGGTTTTCCAGTTCGACGAGAAATTTTTTGTCGGAAAAATAATTTTTGAAATTCGCGGGCGAGTAATTTCTTAAAAATTCGGCGGTTTGGTCAAAAAGTTTTTGATTGGCGATTGCGCCTTGTTTGACGGCTTCGCAAAATCCGGCAACGAGTTCGCGGCGCGGCAAAGTCTTTAATGTTTCAATATCAATCAGAACTCCGTTTGGTTGATAAAACGCGCCGATAAGGTTTTTGCCGAATTCAGTGTTGACGGCAGTTTTTCCGCCGACCGAAGAATCAATCATTGCCAGAAGCGTTGTCGGAATTTGCAGAAAAGGAACGCCGCGCAGGTAGATTGCCGCCGCAAAACCCGCCAAATCGCCGACCACGCCGCCGCCGAGTGCAGCCACCGCGTCGGTTCTTTTTAGTTTGTTTTGGCTGAAAAATTTTAGAGCTTTTTCGAGCGAGCGAAGATTTTTATACTTTTCGCCGTCGCCCATTTTCCAAACAAAAACTTCAAAACCGGCATTTTCAAAACTTTTTTTGACGACTTCGCCATACAAACCAAAAACCTTCGCATTAGAAACAAGCGCGATTTTTTTTGTTTCAGGCAAAAGACATTTGTTTGCCCAACGGCTGCAATTATTTAGCAAATCGTGTCCGATTTTTATTTCGTATCGGTGCGAACTGCCGTTTAGTTTTACGGAAATGTTTCCCATTTAGTGCGGCTCTAACTTTTATATTTTTAATTTTATTTCTGCCAAGTTTATTGTTTGAGATTAACTTAACTTTTCGGATTTGCCCAAGCGGAAAGAAAAAAGCGGTTTAAAAGATAGAGCAGGCGAAGCAACGTGGAAGTGTACCGCACCTGCCAATTCGTGATTACTGTCCTCACCCCAGCAACCACTTGAAACGGAGGATTTACCTACCGTTTCAGTTAATCAAATATACAATTTTTTGATTTGCTTTGGCAAGCAGAGTTAATCTATTTTCGGTTTTTAGGGTAAAATTAAAAAATCCGAGACTGTTTCGAGTTGGATTTCAGGAAGACTTTCCTCAATTGCTTCCTGCATTTTTTGACGCGCTTCGGAAATTTTATTTAATTCCGACTCAAAGGCTTCCTCGCGCTGTTCGGCGGATTTCCATTGCGCGTAACTATACCAAATCCCGTCGCTTCCGCGATGCAGACGCGAACCTAATGAATCGTATTTCTCAAGAAAATAAGTCGTCCTTGCCAACCAGTTTTCGATAAACTGCTGTTCAAGATTTGAATTAACACGCCACCGATATAGAACAATAAACATAAATTTTATCAACTTAAACTCTTTCTGATAACTTCTGCCAAATGGTTTGCCTGCGCTTCTATTTCCGCTTGATTTTCCCCTTCAATCATTACCCGCGCCAGATTTTCTGTTCCTGAATAACGAAGCAATAAACGTCCTTTGCCGCCAAGTTGGTTTTCGATTTTCGCGGCGGCTTCGGCAATTTCCGCGATTTCTTCAAACGGACGTTTTTCTTTGACTTTGACGTTGACCAGAATTTGCGGAAAGCGCGAAAAACCCGCCGTCATTTCCGACAAAGTTTTGTCGTTTTCCCGCAACGCCTCAAGCAAAAACAGCGTCGTCATCAGCCCGTCGCCGACCAAACTTTTGTTTGGAAAAATAATATGTCCCGATTGCTCGCCGCCAATGCTCGAATCTGTTTTAAGAAGTTCCTGCAAAACGTATCTGTCGCCGACCGCCGTCCGTAGAAGTTTAATGTTTTTTGAATTAAGCGCGATTTCCAAGCCGATGTTGCTCATCACGGTGGCGACAATCGTTTGATTATTTAATTTGCCGCCCGCTTGCAGATGGTTTGCCATAATCCATAAAACCGCGTCGCCATCAACCAAATTTCCCTTTTCGTCAACAAATAAGGAGCGGTCAGCGTCGCCGTCAAATGCGACACCGAAATCGGCTTTTTCTTCCAAAACTTTCTTCTGCACATTTTCAAGATGCAGCGAGCCGCAATTTTCGTTGATGTTGCGCCCCGTCGGTTCGCAATTAAAGGCGACGACTTTCGCGCCGAATTTTTGAAAGAGTTTCGGCGCAAGACTCGATGCCGCGCCGTTGGCGCAATCTATTACCATTTTAAAATTTTCGAGCGAGAGCGTTTCGAATTCGCCAGCCAAATAATTCAAATACTGATTTTGCATCTCAACGGCTTTGGAATTTTCAACTTTGAATTTGGAATCTGGAATCTGGAATCTGGAACTTTCAAAAACATCTTTCTCGATTTCTTTTTCGATTGCTTCGTCAATCTTTTTTCCTGTCGGCAAAAAAATCTTGATGCCGTTATCTGCAAACGGATTATGCGACGCGCTGATGACAATACCGGCATCAAAATCAAATTCTTTTGCTAAAAAAGCAACGCCCGGCGTGGTGATAATCGCCGCCGATTGGCAATGTGCGCCCGCCGCCTCTGCGCCTTGGCAAAAAGCTGTTTCAATCCGCGCGCCTGATTCGCGCGTGTCGCGTCCGGTTATGAAGCGCGGCTTTCGCCTAAGTTTTTCCCGAAACTGCCGCGCCAGTGAATTGCCGATAATCTCAATCGTTTTTTCATCAAGCGGAAATACGCCCGCCAGCCCGCGCATTCCGTCCGTTCCAAAAAGTTTTTTCATAATTGTTATTCGATTGCAGGAATTTTATTTATATCGTAAAACCCGTCATAACGACAAATACGACATATCCATCATGGAAAATTGTTGCATCTATAAAATTCCGCGCGGCATTTGACAACCTTTTATCAGATAAGCGAATCTTTATAATTGTGAGTTTCCAAGAAGTTGCAGCGACAATCTCGCCTGAATTTTCAAAACTTCAAAACAAACATTATGAAATTAAAAGTTTTAATTGGATTCAGTGTCTTTGTCTTTTTGACAATTAATGTATTTTCTCAAACAGTTGAGCAGTCGCCCCCGCCGACGCGCAGTCGCGTTATCAACGCAGATCCAACGCCTGTGCCGACTCCGGCGCAAAAAGTGGTTGTCATACCCGACAATCTGTCTTCGCCGACTCCGACGCCTGCGCCCAAGCCGTCGCCAGCACCGCTGCAAAATCCGGTTGTGGTTGGAAATCCGAATAACCCGGTAACAGTTTCAACGGCGCAGCCGACCTTTTATAAGCCTCTGAGCTTCGGTGAAATTAAAAGGAAAATCGCCGAAGCTAAACGGCAAATGACGGCGCGTCCGATTTCTACCGCGATTACCGACAGTTTTTTGATAACCGATGTCATCCGAATTGCGTTTTACAATTACAAAACTGCGAAGATTGATTATGTTGTGATGACCAAAGATGCGTTTCTGGCACGCGGCGCGGAAATTTTTTTGACGACCGCGAACGGAAATTTTGTCAAAGTTCGCGTCGTTCGTCCCAACGGTGTCAATACGCCGGTGATGATTATTGACACGGATAACAAAGCGCACCTTCCGCTTCTGGTGCAGTATCCGGTTGTTCGTAATGACGTATATATGGAAACGGCTTATTATATTTCGACGCATCCCGGCATTGTTACGCCGGAAGTCGTTAATGCCGGCAGAATTTATATACGGAACACGATTGATGTGGCGCGGGAAAACCTGCGTAAAAAAGGCTATAATATCGCGCCGCAAGTTACCGATATGGCGGAACGTCTGGCGATTGTCGAGCATGTTGACCACTTACGTTTCCGCACCGAATATCAGCCGAACATTTACAACGACATTTTCGCGCTTTACGCACTGAACGAAGGACAAACTTATCGTTATTCGGTCAGCAGCGCGGGCGCGGGCGGAATGGTGCAGATGATTCCTCCGACATATCGAATGATTCGCGCACGTTATTACAACATCGGTTTAATGCCCGATTTTGTCGAAGGAATGAGAGATCACGTCAACGCCGCCCAAGCGATGCTGCTCTATATGCAGATGACTTGGGATGATTTGATTACTAACGACACAGTTTCCGCCGCGATAGAAAACGGCATCGCCACGCCAGCCGAGCTGATGTCGGCAGGTTATAATTCAAATCCCGCTCGATTGTCCGGCTATATTAAACGCGGCGGCGCGGGTTGGCGTAATTTGATTCCGCGTGAAACCCGGGTTTATCTGCAAATCAACGCCTCAATGGACAAATATGTACCGGTGTCGCCAAGAGCAAAATGAAGAAATAATGGTTAATTGTAAATGGATTAGTGTTAAGAATTGGTTTTCCAGATTTACTACTTACTAATTTTATGGAAGAACGCTTACAAAAACTAATCGCGCAGGCAGGCATCGCATCGCGCCGAAAAGCTGAACAACTTATCTCAAACGGTGAAGTTACCGTCAACGGCGAAATTGTTACGACGCTCGGCACAAAGGCAAATCCCGAAAACGACCACATCAAAGTTGGCGGCAAACTCATCAATCCGCTGCTCGAAAAGCGCGAAAATGTGTATATTCTGCTCAATAAACCGAAAGGTTATTTATCAAGCGCGGCAGACCCCGAAGGCAGAAATCTCGTAACCGATTTAATTCCGCCGAATCTTGGCAAACTTCATCCGGTCGGGCGGCTTGATTACAACACCGAAGGTTTGATAATCCTGACTAACGACGGCGAATTTACTAATTTTGTCGCGTCGTCAAAAAAAATCCCGAAAGTTTATGATGTCAAAGTCAAAGGCTTGCCGAATGAGAACGCGGTCAATAAACTACGGCGCGGCATTAGATTGGAAGATGGTTTCAAAACTGCGCCCGCCGAAATCAACGAGTTAAAATCTACAAAAAAAAACGGCTGGTTTGAAGTTACGCTTTACGAAGGACACAACCAGCAAATCCGCAAGATGTTCGATGCCGTCGGTCATTCGGTCGTGAAATTAAGGCGCATGCAGATTGGACATATCACCGATAAATTACTGCCGGTCGGCGCATATCGCTTGCTTTCACCGCAAGAAGTGAGAAATTTCAAAAATCTCCCGCTCAAGAAAAGTTTTGAAAAGTTTTGAAAAGTTTTGAGTTCAAACTTTAGTTTGCCACGCCCGCGCGAGTGCTGCGGAAAGACACGCTGAAGCGTGAACCCAGAACTTTAAGAATTTACGCTTGCAAAGCACTGGTAAAATACTCTCTTCAAACTCAATTCTAGACTTTTCGCACGCAAAGCAGTTATGATTAGTTATCAACCAAAATTTTAACGCTGAAAATTTGTCAAAATATGAAGTTTGCCGCCACGGAAAAAGCTAAACTATCCGAAAGAATTTCCTCAATGGTCGGGTCGGAAACGCCTTTGCGCGATTTAGCCGGAAATTTGTCGCAGGTGGCGCGTTATGCTCTGAATGAAGCCAATACTTTGATAGTTGAAAATATCAAAATTCGGCTCAAGCGTCTGCCGAAAAATCTGGAAGGTTTTCGGCTCGTCCATCTTTCCGATATTCATCACAGCCCTTTTACTGATATTGAACATATTACACGCGCCGTTGCAATTTCCAACCAGTTAAAACCGGATATGTTTGTTTTAACTGGCGATTATGTTTCGCACGAAGCCGAATATATTGCGCCGATGGCTGAAGTTTTGGGACAATTGGAATCGGAGTTTGGGACTCACGCTTGTCTCGGCAATCACGACCATTGGACGAATGCCGAAATGGTTACGGATTTGATGCGCCAAGAAAATATCAATGTTTTGATTAACGAAGGTTTTCGTTTTGCGGCAAAAGACGCATCGTTCTGGCTTGCCGGAGTTGACGATTATATGGTCGGCAAAACCGATCTGCGTTCCGCGTTGCGCGGTTCGTTTCCCGACGAGATGAAAATGCTACTCGCGCACAATCCGATAATCGCCGGACGCGCGGCGCGTGTCGAAGTTGATTTAGTGTTGAGCGGACATACGCACGGCGGACAAATAAAAATCCGCAACGAAGAAAAAAGAATTTTGCCGCGCCGAAAATTGAAAAATGGCTTGTATCGGCGCAAAGACACGCAAATTTATGTTACCCGCGGCATCGGCACGGTCGTTTTGCCGGTGCGCTACGGATGCCCGCCGGAGATTTCCTTAATTGAGTTAATTTGTGGTTAATTGTAAATCGTTAATTGTTAGTTTTACAATTAACGATTTACAATTAATTATGTCTTCAAAAGTAGTTACCGTTCCTAACCTGCTCACTTTTCTGCGAATGGCTCTTATTCCGGTCTTCGCCACTCTTTTATTTTACGGTTACAGCAATTGGGCTTTATTAGTATTCATTGTCGCCGGTATTTCCGACGGAATTGACGGATTTGTGGCGCGCCGTTTTAATCAGGAATCAGAACTCGGCACAATTCTTGACCCAATTGCCGATAAACTTTTAATGACGACGGCTTTTATTATCCTGACTCTGCCGAATATCTTTCCGCCGACCCGCCATCTGCCCGTTCCGTTTTGGGTTACAGCCGCCGTCATCGGACGTGATGTTTTGATTATTGCAGTGGCGGGCGCGATTTTTATTATCACTGAATTTCGCGGCTTTAAACCGTCTTGGCTGGGCAAATTAAGCACGCTTGTTCAGGTTTTCGCCGTTGGTCTGATTCTTCTTGCCGCCGTTTTTCCGCAACTCAGAAGTTTTTATCTGCCGACCGTCTACACAACCGTTTTTGCATTAGCGTTTTTTTCGGGCGTTCATTATATCTTTTTCGTGGCGCGTTTGATGAAAGATGCCGATTCTACAAAAACTCCCGGTCAATAAATGTATCTAATGCTCTCTTGCTCAATTAAACTTGACAAAGACACACTCAAGTCTTATAATCTTTTTAGCACAAATAAGCTAGAGTTTTCTTTTTTATTATAAGGTAAAGCGTAATAATTCATAGTTTTGGAGATTTTAATTTGGAGATTTTAAAAAATGAGTAAAATTATAGGAATAGATTTAGGAACGACAAACTCGGTCGTTGCCGTAATGGAAGGCGGCGAACCGATTGTTATTACAAATTCGGAAGGCGGACGCACGACACCTTCGGTCGTGGCGTTCACCAAAGACGGAAACCGTCTGGTCGGACAAGTTGCGAAGCGTCAAGC
>MWZA01000122.1 GCA_002050455.1 Acidobacteria bacterium 5-1
GTCGGATTTCCGCGTGAATCCAAAATCTCACGCGCCCAGACTTTTTCGATTAGACTCATTAAATAACTGCTCCTGAAATAAATTTGTAAAAAAACTTCCGATTAAATTTAGCGTGAAAACCGGCTAAAGACAAAGAAAAGAAGATTATTTAGAAAAGATTAAAAGTTATGTTTTCCGGCTTTATTCTAAAATAAATCAGCAATCAACAAATTTGTTTTGACGTAAGAGTTAAAAACCTTAAAAGTTTCCTTTGCGCCTTTGCGGGAAATAAAAAAAGAATCGCTTTTTATCTACTGCTTGTATTATTTGGGAAAATTTTCTCCCGCAAAGACGCAGAGGCGCAAAGTAAAGAAAAGAAAAATCACTTTGTTACTTTCGATTCTTGGATTTCTTCAACTGAATGACTGAAAATTTTCGCAAAATTGGCGATAATTTTGTCTTCGACTTCCGCTAAAGACAGTTCGCACCCAAGTAGTCTTTCCATCGAAGTTACCGGCTCGCCTTCGCAGGCGATTATCCAATTGAAAAAACTTAAATCGGTATTTACGTTGAGCGCGAAACCGTGCGTCGTTACCCAACGTTTGATGTGAACGCCGATTGCCGCTATCTTTCCTTCCTTTGTATGCACGCCCGTTAAACCTTCGATTCTAAAAGCCTCAATCGAAAAATCAGCCATCGTTTTGATTAAAACCTCTTCCAAATCGCGGACGTATTTATGGACATCTTCGCGGTCAGGCGAAAGATTGATAATCGGATAACCGACAATCTGCCCAATCCCGTGATACGTAACTTTTCCGCCGCGATTTGTTTCAAAAACCGAAACGTCCAATGTTTTGAGCATCTCCACCGTTGCCAAAACACCGTCGGTTCTGGCGCGTCGTCCGAGCGTAAAAGTATGCGGATGTTCCAAAAGCAGCAGAAAATCCGACTCGCGCTTTTCGATTACTTCCTGCTCGATTTCCTTTTGCAGACGCAAACCTTCATCATAAGCAAAGCGTCCAAGACGGCGAACTTGTAGTTGTCTTTTCAGCATCTTTAATTTGATGATAGAATTTTCCTGACAAATTTACGAATTTACAAAATTACAAATTATGAAAAACAATAAAAACTTAATGAAGTTCGTTATAATTCTAGTGTGCTTGCTGTGTTTGAATTTTACGGTGGACGCGCAAAAACGCCGAACTCCAAGAAAAAAGACGAGAACTCCGGCAGCAACTTCCATTCCGCCGTCAAATATTGAAATTAAAAACGGCGCGGGCAAAGTGGCAATTCAGATAAAAAATCTGACAAAGTTTATATATGTGCTGGGCGGCGTGGCGAAAAGCATTGAAGACATTGATAAAGATGCGAAAACGAGCAATTTTTCGCAGACAACATTAAACAAAAACACTGAAAATAAACAGAGATTAATTCAAAGCATTAGAAATTTTCGCGCCGGGCTGATCGCCTTAGAAATCGAATTTCGCACAAAACCCGCGCTCAGAAATTATCTTTTTCCGATTCAGGGAATTTCCGACATCAGCGGCACTGCCGAAGAGCAGTCAACGGCGGGTCAATTTACCGAATCCGGCAAAACGCTTCTGCTTGTCGTTGAAAAATTGGCGGATACATTGGCAGCTTTGCCGTAGGTAAATTGTATAAATCAAAAAAAGAAGCAGAGTGAACTTTTTGCGACGATTCACTTTGGCTGTCTTCCTCTGCTTAGTTACGCGCCGGAATTTGAACAAAAACATTTTGTTCAAAACGCAGCTATCAGTAAATATAAATTGAAAAAAAAGAAAAGTTTGTAGCGCACAATACATTATCAAACAATTGTTGAAATTTTTAAGTATGTTTTTGCATTGTCATAATCATTGATTATAAAGTGGATACAGAAAACTTTTAAGTTCCTCTTGTAATTTCTTACCTTATAATATATAAATCTAAGCTGACAAACCATTTCTTATTTCTTGATAAGGAGATTATAATGAAGCTAACTAGAAGTTTTTTAGTAACTTTTCTAGGTATTTCCCTTGTTTCCGCGTCTTTCCTGAGTTTAGCAATCCAAAGTGTTTCCGCCCAAGATTCAGGCATCGCAATCCAACGTGGTTATCGTACCGGTTATTCGGACGGCTATATGTCCGGTTATCGCGACGTTATTGACAACGCCGCAAAAAGCTATAATAAACACAGCGAATACGCCAAAGCCGACCGCGCCTATAATAAAGATTACGGTGCGTTGGAAGATTATCGCGACGGTTATCAGCAAGGATTTGAAACCGGCTACGATACGGGATTTGAGAAACGTTCATTTGATGCGACTATTCCGGTTGGATTAAATAAACGCGGCATTATCGCGGTAAAAACAACCGTTGAAACTCCGGCGGCGCAAACAATAGTCAGTGAGAATAACTCTGTAAATGCGGCAGTTGAACCGGCTGCAGACGATCGTGTTGAAGAACAAGTTATTGTAACTGCACCGCCTGAAGCGGTCGCAGATGCCGCAAATACAACGGCGATTACTGCGCCAGTTACGGCAGCGAACACTGACGGACAACCGCCGGTGATGACAAATAAAACGGAAAGAGCCGTTTATTTGATAAATGACGGGACAATAATGCTTATCCCGACAGATACCGAGTTAATTGTCGAACTGCTCAACGACATTAGTACAGAACAAAGCCGCGAAGGCGACAAATTTACGGCGCGTGTCATTTCGCCAAATGAAATCAGCGGCGCGATTATCGAAGGCAGAGTTTCCAAAATTCAAAAGCCCGGCAGAATAAAACGTCGTTCGGAAGTTCTTCTATCATTTGACCGCATTGTTTTGACGGACAGTCGCTGGAGCAATTTCAACGCACTTTTGACCGAAGTTTTACCGACAAAAGGCGACAACGTCAGGCGCGTTGACATCGAAGGCATAATTGAAGGAAAAAGTTCGGTTAAAGATGACAGCATCAAAGTTGGCGCGACGACCGGCGCGGGCTTAGTTATCGGCGCAATTGCCGGAGGTCCGGTCGGTGCGGTGGTCGGCGCGGGTGTCGGTGCGGCTTTTGGTGTCGGCGCGGTGGTTATCGAGCGCGGCAAACACATCCGGCTCAACAAAAATCAGCAGCTTCGCATCAAATCCGCCTACGATACACAGATAAGATGAATAATTACGAATTAACAATTACGAGATTGCTTATTGCTCAATGTCGTAATTTGTAATTTGAAAGCGCGTAATTGACTAATTCTTCGGCGGAAACCGAACCTTGCGCCGGTTTGTTCCGCGAAATTTGGTAAAGGTTTTTCTTCTTTTTGACTTTGCCAGATTTCGCGGATAATTTTTGTAATGATAATTGCTTTGCTGACTGACTTTGGCACAAAAGATTATTTTGTCGGTGCGGTGAAAGGCATAATTTTGTCAATTAATGAAAACGCGCAAATTATTGACATCACGCACGAAATTCCGCCGCAGGATATAAAATCGGCTGGTTTCACGCTCCGCACCTGTTACAAAGATTTTCCAAAAAAGACGGTGTTTGTTGCGGTTGTTGACCCCGGTGTCGGTTCAAACAGACGGGCGATTTTGGCTGAAACCGAAGATTATTATTTCATCGCGCCTGACAATGGTTTATTGAGTTTTGTTTTTAACAAAGAAAGGAATTTTCGCGTTCTTGAACTGACAAACGAAAAGTTTTTCAAATATCCAATCAGCCGAACATTTCACGGACGCGATATTTTCGCGCCTGCCGCCGCGCATCTTTCAAACGGGGTGAAACCTACTGAATTCGGGAAAGAAATAAAAGATTTTGTACGCTTTGAGGAAAGCCAGCCGCGAAAAGTTTCAAAAAAAGAAACCGAAGCCGAGATAATTTACGTTGACCATTTCGGAAATTTAATTACCAATCTGACGCAAAAAGATTTGCCGGAAAGTTTTACAATTGAAATTAACGGTAAAAAAATCAGCAGATTGCAAAACTTTTTTGCTGAAGCCGAAAAAAACGGGTTATTTATGATTTTGGGAAGCGCAAGCTTTTTGGAAATAGCCTCTTTTCAAGATTCGGCGATAAATTTATTGAATATCAAAGTCGGGCAAAAGGTTATATTAAAAGAAAATAGCTGAAAACAAGCCTTTACTTGTCAGTTACAAACCGTTTTGTTAGATTTAGTATGATAGAAAAATTTTATAATTACAGGGATAAAATATAATGAGTACAGCAACAGAATCAACCGCCGCCGGACTGCGCGGCGTGGTCGCTGCACAAAGCAAAATCGGCGATGTTAACGGTGAAGAAGGAATTTTAATTTATCAAGGTTATGACATCCACGATTTAGCGGAAAATTCGACGTTTGAAGAAGTCGTTTTCCTGCTTTGGAATGCGCGTCTGCCAAAAAAGGATGAATTAGAAGACTTCAAAGGTAGATTTCAATCGAATTATGGAATCCCGCCGGAAATCGTCGGAATGCTAAAAACTTTTCCAAAAGATGCCGAGCCGATGGACGTGCTTCGGACGGCGGTTTCGGCTCTTGATTTCTACGACCGGGAAGGACACGGCACAGACCGCGAAAATGCAATGAACGCGGCTGTTAAACTTACCGCACAACTACCGACGCTGGTTGCCGCGTGGGACAGAATCCGCAACGGCAAAGACATAATTGCGCCGGACAAGAGTTTGAACATTGCGGAGAACTTTCTCTATATGCTGCGCGGCGAAAAACCGGAAGCCGACGAAGCCCGAATGTTCGATATTTGCCTGATTCTGCACGCCGACCACGAACTCAACGCTTCGACCTTTACGACTCGCGTTGTCGCCGGAACTTTGGCGGACATTTACGGCGCGGTAACAGCCGGAATCGCCGCGCTTGCCGGACCACTGCACGGCGGCGCGAATACAGCCGTGATGAAAACTTTACTTGAAATCGGCTCGCTTGAAAACGTCGAGCCGTGGCTTGACAAAACTCTCGAAGAAAAGCGGAAAGTAATGGGTATCGGACACGCCGTTTATAAAACGGAAGATCCGCGGGCGACGTGGCTTCGCAAATTCTCGCGGACATTGGGCGAGAAAAAAGGCGAAACGAAATGGTTTGAAATGTCGCAGAAACTGGAAAAGCTGATGCACGAGAAAAAAGGAATGTTTCCGAACGTGGATTTCTATTCGGCTTCCGTCTATTATCTGATGGGAATTCCGCTCGACCTTTACACGCCGATTTTCGCTATTTCGCGTATTTCGGGTTGGACGGGACACATTCTCGAACAATACGGCAATAACAAACTCATTCGCCCGCGTGCCGAATATATCGGCGAACGTGATTTGAAATACACGCCGATTGACGAAAGATAGTTTGATTTATCAAGTTAAGGAAAGGCTGGCAAAGGTTTTTTGTCAGCTCTTTCATTTTTAAAGCAAAAGTCAAAATTCTGTTGTATAATTATTTAAAATCATTACTAAATTAAAAATTAAGGAGTTGGCAAAATGAGAGAAATGCTATACGTTTTGACATTTGTATTTATTATTATTGTTATCGGCAGCACGGTGATTGTTGCCCAAACCGATATGAAACCACCCGTTGCGAAAAAAGAAAATAAGGTTACGAAAATTAACGGTTATGAGTTGAAAGACGATTACTTTTGGCTGCGCGATAAGAAAAATCCCGAAGTCATTAAATATCTCGAAGCCGAAAACGCATACACCAACGCGGCGATGAAACCGCACGAAAAGTTTGTCAAAAATCTGTATGACGAAATGCTCGGACGTATCAAGCAGACGGATTTGAGTGTGCCGTATAAACTTGGTGATTACTGGTATTACACGCGCACCGAAGAAGGCAAACAGTATCCGATTTATCTGCGGAGCAAAACAAAAGAGGGTAAAGACGGTAAAGTTATTTTAGACCAAAACGAGATGGCAAAAGGATTTAAATACTTTGCCATCGGTTCGTTTGATGTCAGCGACGACGGCAATTTGTTAGCATTTTCAACCGACACGACGGGTTACCGGCAATACACTTTGCAGATAAAGGATTTGCGGACAGGCAAAATTTTGCCGGACAGAATCGAGCGCGTTGATTCGGTTGAATGGGCAGCCGACAACAAAACCTTGTTTTATGTAACCGAAGACAACGTAACAAAGCGTTCCGATAAATTCTGGAAACACACGCTCGGTGCGGACAAAGACGATTTGGTTTATAAAGAAAAAGACGTGCTGTTTAATATGGGTGTCAGCCGTTCACGCGACAAAAAGATGCTTTTTCTGACATCTTCTGCCAAAACGATGCAGGAAGCGCGATATATGCCCGCCGATAAAATTGACGGTAACTGGAAAGTTATTCTGCCGCGCAAAGAAGGACACGAATACGAAGTTGACTTTTACAATGGCGAATTTTACATCACAACCAACAACGATGCCGAAAATTTTCGCGTCATGCGTGTGCCGGTTGACAATCCGGGCGAGAAGAATTGGAAAGAGTTTATCGCGCACAATCCGGCGATAAAAATTGACGACGTTGATTTTTTCAAAGATTATGCAGTTGTTTCCGAGCGCGAAAACGGGCTGGAATATCTGCGCGTGATTGATTTGAAAAGTAACAAATCAAACCGCATCGGAACGCCTGAAAGCGTTTATACAATGGATTTGGGAACAAATCCCGAATTTGATACGCTAGCTATTCATTACAATTACGCTTCGATGATTACGCCTGTTTCGACTTACGAATACAATTTCAAAATCGGCAAAAGCGAACTCCTTAAACAGCAGGAAGTTCTCGGCGGTTTTGATAAAACAAAATACGAAACCAAGAGAGTTTGGGCGACGGCACGCGACGGCGTGAAAATTCCGATTTCTCTGGTAATGAAAAAAGGCACAAAGCTCGATGGCAAATCGCCGATGCTGCTTTATGCTTACGGTTCTTACGGCTATTCGACGACTCCGAGTTTTAGCTCGGCACGGCTGAGTCTGGTTGATAGGGGAATGATTTACGCCATCGCGCACATTCGCGGCGGCAGTGAACTCGGCGAACGGTGGCGGCAGGAAGGCAGAATGTTTAAGAAATTAAACACTTTCTATGATTTTATTGATTCCGCCGACTGGCTCGCCAAAAACAAATATACTTCGGCTGACCGCTTGGTTATTCAAGGCGGAAGCGCGGGCGGAATGTTGATGGGCGGCGTGGTCAATATGAGTCCAAACTCGTTCAAAGCGGTTATCGCCCAAGTTCCGTTTGTTGACGTGATGAATACGATGCTTGACGAAACCTTGCCGCTGACGACCGAAGAATGGATTGAGTGGGGAAATCCGAACGAGAAAAAAGCGTTTGATTATATGATAAAGTATTCGCCGTATGACAACGTCAAAGCGCAGAATTACCCGAATATGCTGATTGAAGTTTCGCTCAACGATTCGCAAGTTCCCTTTTGGGAAGGCGCGAAATTTGCCGCCAAACTTCGCGCCTTGAAAACCGACAACAATACAATTTTGCTCAAGACAAATATGGGCGCGGGACACGGCGGCTCATCGGGACGCTACGACAAATTAAAAGAAGTCGCCTTTGATTATGCGTATGCGCTGAGTCAGATCGGAATTACAAAATAAGAAATTTACAGGGATTTCAGGTAAACATAAAAATTCCTTAAGTTTATCTTTTCTGATTTCATCTTCGCGCCTTTGCGGCTTTGCGGGATTTTTTTTGTAGTGATAAAGAGATACAATTACATTTGTTATTGTAGTTACCGTTTCCCGCAAAGGCGCGAAGAAAAATTTCCCCCAAACTTCAAATTCTCCACAAAAAATGTGCAAATAGTCAATTTGTGAAAATCATTCTTCCATATCTGCGAAAAATAGTTAAAATGGTATTAAAACACGGCGTTGGCATTCAATTTCAAGCAGTGTCAGAAAAAATGAGGAAATACTGAGAAGAGAATTACATTTAGAATAAACTGTAACTTCGGAAAGAAATTACAGTTTTTACATAAACAACGGACGACGGACAACGGACAACGGACAAAATATGTTTGAACAATTTACGATGGGAATCGAAGAGGAATTTCAGATTGTCGATCCCGAAACGCGGGAACTGAAATCGCACGTTTCGGAAATTCTGGAAGAAGGCAAACTGCTTTTGGGCGAAAAAATAAAACCCGAAATGATTCAGTCAATGATTGAAGTCGGCACGGGCGTTTGCGCTAACATCCAAGAAGCGCGGGAAGATATAACCAAACTGCGCGGCGTAATTTCCTCGCTGGCGCGAAAAAAGGGAATGGTTATCGCCGCCGCTTCGACGCATCCGTTTTCAAAATGGTCTGAGCAGACGATTTATGAACACGACCGCTACAAATTGCTGGTTCAGGAACTACAGATGGTCGCGCGTTCACTACTTATTTTTGGCGTTCACGTCCACATCGGTATTGAAGATTTAGAACGCCGCATTCACATTATGAACGCCGTGCGATATTTCCTGCCGCACGTTTTGGCGATGACGACTTCTTCGCCGTTTTGGTTAGGATTCAATACCGGCTTGAAAAGTTATCGTTCGGAAGTTTTCAAAAAGTTTCCGCGCACCGATATTCCCGACCATTTTGAATCTCATCAACAATTTCAAAGTTACGTTGATTTACTCGTCAAGATGAATTGTATGCAGGACGCGACGAAAATTTGGTGGGACATTCGCCCGCATCCGATTTTTCCGACGCTTGAATTCCGCGTTTGCGATATTCCGACGCGCGTTGACGACACCATCGCGGTTGCCGCGCTTTTCCAAGCAATTGTTGCTAAACTCACCGTCCTTCTCGATAAAAACTTAGGTTTTCGGCTTTATCATCGAAGACTAATTCAAGAAAATAAATGGCGGGCGGTTCGCTATGGATTGGACGGGAAACTGCTCGATTTGGGCAAACAAAAAGAAGTTCCGGTCAAAGATTTAATCCGCGAATTACTTGAATTTGTTGATGAAGTTGTAGATGATTTGGGTTCGCGCCGGGAAATTGAGCATATCCACACGATTTTAGAGCGCGGAACTTCCGCCGATGAACAATTGAAAGTTTGGGAAGAAAACAATCACGATTTCAAGCCGGTCGTTGATATGCTGGTAAAAAACACGATGGAAAATGTGCCGGAAATATGTTTTGATTGAAAATTATAAGAGACTTTTCCACTTTTCAGATAAATGCGGTTTCGTGCAATAAACGATTTTCCTTAAACCGAGCCAAATCAAGCATCGAAACATCTAAAAAACTCGCTTTGCCGTCCAAAATTATTTCCGCAAGCGTGCGTCCGGTCGCCGGCGAGTGCATTACGCCGTGTCCTGAAAAACCGTTGGCAAAATATAATCCTCCGACATTACAGCCGCCCAAAATCGCGTGATGATCAGGCGTATTTTCATACAAACCGGCGCGGCATTTTTCTCGGACGACTTCGGTTTCATACAAAAACGGCACACGATGTTTTGCCTTTTCATAGACTTTAGCAATAAAAGATTCATCAAAATTCGTGTCGAAAGAAGGCTTTTCGTCCTTGTCGGGATAAGCAAAAAGAATTTCCCTTTTAAAATCTTTCGCCGGACGAAAATGAAAACCGCTTCCCAAATCAATTACCATCGGCAGATTTTCCGGTAAATCGGCTGCGCTTTTTGCCCAAACTATTTGACGTTTTAAAGGTTCGACAGGCAAATTAACGCCCGCCGTTTTTGCAATCTCACGCGCCCACGCGCCCGCGCAAATCACCACCGTTTCGCATTCGATTTTCCCGCGATTTGTTTCGACTGATTTAACTTTTCCGCCTTTTGTTTTAATCGAAAAAACCTGTGTTTCAAACTCAACTCTCGCGCCGTTTTCCAACGCTTTTTTCGTGAAACCTTCCATTACAGAAAGCGGATTGATAAAGCCGTCGCGCCCACCAAAACTTCCGCCGACAATATCTTCGCAGTTCAAACCTTCGACGATTTCAGAGATTGTTTTCGCGTCAACAATCTCAATATCTTTCACGCCGAATGATTTCTGCCTTTCGACATTTCGCTTTAAATAATCAAACTGCTTTTCATCCGTTGTAAAAAACAAATATCCGCGCGGTTCGTAGCCGCAATCAAACCCCCAATTTTTGAAAAAATCAATCGAATACAGCGACATTTTGATATTGATTTCCGTTTCAAACTGGGTGCGAATGCCGCCTGTCGCTTTGCCTGTCGAACCTTCGCCCTGCCGCGTTTCTCTCTCTAAAATTAAAACATCTTTTACGTCTTTTTCAGTTAAATGATAAGCGATGCTTGCGCCGACAACGCCGCCGCCGATAATGATAATTTCGGCATTTTTCATAAGAATTCAGCCACAGAGAACACAGAGTTCACCGAAAGATTCTGTTAGTTTGCTCGCTATTCTCTGTGTTTTCTGTGAACTCTGTCGCAAATATTATTTTGCAAATACTTGCGAAAAATCCGCAAAGCCTTTAAACTCCAGCGCGTTACCGCTTGGGTCGAGAAAAAACATTGTCGCTTGTTCGCCAACTTCACCGGCGAAACGGATTTTCGGTTCGATAATGAATTCAACGCCTTTGCTTTTAAGTTCTTCGGCAAGGTTTTTGAACTCGTCCATCGGCAAAACAATACCGAAATGCGGAATCGGAACGTGGTCGGCATCAACGTCGCTAGTTGCTTTTACGCCTGTGCTTTCGGGCGCAAGATGCGCGACGATTTGATGTCCGAAAAGATTGAAATCAATCCATTCGGCGGAACTTCTGCCTTCTTCGCAGCCTAATGTTTCGCCGTAAAATCGGCGCGATTCTTCTAAATCTTTAACGGGAAAAGCTAGATGAAATAAGTTGTTCATAATGTTTTTTGCCGCGAATTACACAGATGACACGAATATATTGTCTGTTTTCTAATTCGTAAGTAATCGGACAGAATTATTTTATAAGATTTTTTAACCGTCCCGCTTCGCGTAAACACGGATTAACTCGGATAGCTGATTGACAAAGATAAAGCCTGATTTTCCAATTATTTCTTATCGCGTGTTTATCTGTGGTTTAAATATGCTTTAATGCGTGTCCCTCTACTTAGAATTAGTGTTATTCGCGGCTAAATTGATTTCGCTATTTGCCGAATCGCACCTAAATGATAAGCCGTATGGACGACGATTACCATCGCGCCGCCGACTTTATCGTCGTCCCAATCCTCGATTGTCTGAAAAGTTTCCGTTACTTTTTGATATGCTTTGTTTGTGTTTTCCCGTAGCGCATTCCATTCGGTTTCACCGACTGTTTTTACCAGCCAACTTTCGTTCCAATCAACTTTTTCGGTTCTGCCGTTCATAAACTCAAGCAGAATAACGAGATAAAATCTGGCGTGTTCGAGATGCGCGGCGATGGTTGCGCCGTTTTCTCCGATTGAATGCGAAGCCTTTTCCGCCGAAATTTTTTCAATCGTATTTAAAACGCCGACACCTCGGTCGAGATACGCGCTTCCTTCGGGCGACGAACCTTCAAAAGTTTCCTTGAGAAGAGATAAAATGTTTTTTGTAAAAAATTCTTGGTTTATTGTTTCCATCTTTTCCTCAATTTTTATGTTTTTTATTTGTTTATGTTAATCTTTGATTTTCAAACTATGTCTGTCGAGAACATCGAAAAATTTATTGCCGAATTTGCCAAAAGTCTGCACGAAGAAACTTTTGTCAAAATGACCTTGGGCAATTATCGCGGAAACGACGCGCATTTGCAAAAATTGTTGATTCGCCTTGTCGAAACAAAACGCGGCAAGCGGCTTTTCTTTCTTTATCGTTACAACACGCGCGACACGGCGAAAAATTACGATTTTTCGGAAGGCGAAAAAATTGTTCGCCAAGTTTTGGGAAGTGATTTTTTTAGCGGTCATCTTTTT
>MWZA01000194.1 GCA_002050455.1 Acidobacteria bacterium 5-1
CCCCGCCAATTTCAAACCCCAAAACAGACCACTTCCGGAAAAATCTAACGACACAAAGCCGCACCAGACGGTAAAACCCGATATTGCGGCGGTTAAGAAAGAGTTGAACAAACCGGCAAAAGAGGAAGCAATTAAATTATTATCGCAATTAGCTGCCAGCCACGACGATAGATTGTTTGATTCGTTAAAAAAAAGCGAAGATTTGAATGAAAAAATTACAATGCTGATTGATGCTCAAATTCGGAACGAAGACAGTTTGCAAAAGAATACTGAAGAATTAAATGCTAAAATCGCCATTTTGGTTGGTACTCAAATTCGAAATGAAGATAATTTGCAAAGGAATACTGAAGAATTAAACGCTAAAATTACCGCTTTGGTTACTGCTCAAATGCGGAATCAAGACAACTTGCAGAAGAATACTGAAGAATTAAATGAAAAAATTGCCGTTTTAGTTGATACTCAAAATAGAGGTGAGGTCAATTTGCAAAAGAATGCAAAAGAATTAAATGCTAAAATCGCAACTTTGATTGATACTCAAATCAGAAGCGAAGATAAAGTTCAAGAGATAAATCTTGCACTCGATAAATTAACTGATTTGGTAAGAGTTGCTCATTCTCGAATCAACCGTTTAGAAAAATAGATTTAGACCTAAAATGAAATATCAATTTAACGCATTTATTGACGATTTACGGGTGGCACACGGCAAAAATCTGGCTTCCGTAATTTTATACGGCTCGGCGGCGGCGGGCGATTTTGTGCCGCGGCAGTCAGACTATAATTTGCTGATTGCTCTGCAGCGCATAACGCCAAAAGACTTACGTGCGGCGCAAGCACCGATGCGCGAATGGAGCAAAATGGGACATTCTGTTCCCGTCTATTTCACGGTTTTGGAACTGCAAAACGCGGCGGATGTTTTCCCGATTGAGTTTCACAATATGGAACGCGCCCGCAAAGTTCTTTACGGCGCAGATGTTCTGGCAAATTTGAATATTTCCGACGAGTATTTAAGACATCAGACCGAATACGAACTCAGAAGCAAGCTGATTCGACTGCGACGACATTATATTCCTGCATCCGCATCGGTTGAAGGTTTGATAGATTTGATGGCGGAAAGTCTTTCGAGTTTTGCCGCGCTGTTTCGCGCCGTTTTGTTGATTCAAGGTTTTGAGCCGCCCGTTACGAAGCACGAAATTGTCGCCTTAACCGCCGAGCATTTAAAGATTGACGGCAGTCCGTTTGTAAAAATCTTTAACATTCGGGAGAATAATTTTGCTAAACCGCTTGATGAAGTTTCCGCTAATCAGCTTTTCGCCGATTATCTGGAGCAGATTGAAAACGTTATCGAAGCGGTTGATAAGTTGGAAAAATCGTAAATCGTTAATGGTTAATTGTATAAAAGCGATTGCCATTAACATAACAATTAACAATTAACTTTTTATGAGGAGATAAAAAATGAAAAAAACAGTTTTATTAACAATCGTATTATTTGTCGCGTTCGGTTTAAGCGGCTGCAGCTACAATTCGCTGACCGCCGAACAACAACAGGTTCGAGGCGCGTGGGCTGATGTCGAAAGCCAATTGCAACGCCGCGCCGATTTAATACCAAATTTGATTAAAACAGCACAGATGTCCGCCTTTCAGGAACAAGAAGTTTTCGGAGAAATTTCAGCAGCGCGTTCACGTCTTTTGAATGCCACCGCCGTCGCGCCCGCCGGAGAAAAAACGCCCGAACAGCGTGAAGCCGTCATCGAAGCAGCAAACAGTTTCGGCGGAACTATCGGACGGCTTTTGAGTTTGCAGGAAAATTATCCGCAGCTTCGTTCAAACGAACTTTTTTTGAAGGCGCAGGACGAACTTGCCGGAACGGAAAATCGAATCGCCACCAAGCGCGAAGATTATAACCAGCAGGTTGTGCAATACAATACGATGCGAAATCAATTTCCGGCGGTTATCACAGCGAGCCTGATGGGCTTTAAGGAAGAGCCGACTTTTAAAGCCGATCCGTCGGCAGCTCAAGCACCAAATGTCGGCGACCCGAATTCGATGCGAAGAAACAGCAATCAGTAAAATTAAAACCCGCGCGAACTGCACATCGCGCAATGGTCGCAAGGCTTGCCCGTCGGTTCATACGGGCAAGCCTTTTCCTGTTCTAAACCTTTAATAATCTCATCAGCGACAATTTCAGCAACGGCAAATTTTTCTTGGCTCGAATGAAACGATTGTAGATTTCGGGTTGCCGATTGCGGATTTTGATAATCTAACTCGGCTTCGATTTTAGTAAGCCGTTCGTTGATTTTTTCAATGCTTGAGCGCAAAGCGGAAAAATCATCGCCTCCATTTTCTTGCAAAAGATGGGCGATGCGTTCGGCTAAATTTTGAGTTTCACTGTCTTTCATTAAATCCAAAAAGTAAAAAAATATCCTGTTTATCCTGTCTATCCCTGTTAATTTTCTTTTGGCAATAAATCAATATAATCAACCACGCCGATAATCGCCGAATCAATCGCCGCGCCCGCTTTTCCGGTCGCAGCGGTTGATGCGCTCCAGCCTTCCTGCACAATCAAAACTATATCGCCTTCGCCTGCCGATACCGAATCGAGCGCAAGACAAGTATATTCCATATCTTCGCCTTCGGGCGTAATTTGGCGGCAAAGCATCACGCTTGCGCCTTCGTAACGCTGATTTTTCTGCGTCGCCACAACATTTCCGATGACACGAGCAAGTAGCATCTATTTCTGTTCAACATTATTAATGTGAGAATCCGAATCAACAATCCCGATAATCGTGCAATCAGTCGGCGTGGAATCGCGTTTGAACGGAAAACTCGCTTCTTTGCCGCGACACCAAAAAACTAATTCACCTTCACCTGCGCCGACGGCATCAAGCGCAATCATCGGCTTGCCCTTCGGCTCTAAATCAGCATTCAAAGTTTGCACAATCAAAATTTTTCGCCCTTCGAGCGTTTCGTTTTTAACGGTGGAAACGACAGTTCCGATGACGCGGGCAAGTTGCATTTATAAAGTCTAGACAGTCTTGAAAGTCTTGAAAGTCTAGGAAGAATTTGACTTTTAAGACTTTATAAACTTAAATAAAATCAATCGTATCAATCACGCCGATGATTGCTGAATCAACCGGACAATCCTTATTGCCTTCCGCCATTCGCGCCGACGAGCCGCCGACAATCAAAACCTTTTCGTGAAAACCTGCACCGACCGTATCAACGGCGACCAAATGACCGCTTTGGTCGGTGCCGTCAAGATTGATGGGCTTTACAATAAGAAGTTTCTTCCCCGAAAGACGTTCATCTTTTTGGGAGGCGACGACTGTGCCTAAAATTCGTGCAATTATCATATTCAGTAGTCAGTAGTCAGTAGTCAGCATCAGAATTTTCTGACAACCGACAACTGACTACTGTTATTTAAGTCCAATCGGCATCACATCGTCAACGCTTCCGTGCGGACGCGGAATAACGTGAACCGAAACGAGTTCGCCGACGCGCCGCGCCGCCGACGCGCCGGCATCCGTCGCCGCTTTAACTGCCGCGACATCGCCGCGCACAATCGCGGTAACAAAACCCGCGCCGATTTTTTCGTAACCGACAAGCTGAACATTTGCGGCTTTGACCATTGCGTCCGCCGCTTCAATCATCGCTACAAGTCCTTTACATTCAACCATTCCCAATGCTTCCTGCATTTAGTTTCTCCTAAAATTTTATAATTCGTATTATTCCTTTTCACCGTGAATTTGCAGCTTGTGAAAGCAGTTCAATCAATTCTTCACGACTTAAAGAAATTTTTGCACCGTTTGAGTTTGGCTTATTTGCTGAATTTTCGTCAAGTCCGCAGGCAATATCGGTATGTTCTAAATATCCACATGCTTGGCAACGCGCCGTTTCGGTTAAATATCCGGCTTTTTCACGAATATTAATAAGTTTTTCGATTGCGTCCTTCGGCAAATCATTTGCGCCGCCGAGGGCGCGGGCGAGAATTGCAATTTTTGCCGTGTGTTCCAATGTTTCCAATCTGTCAAACGCTTGCCATAAATTTTCGCCGTAAGCAACCGCGCCGTGATTTGCCATCAAAAGCGCGTTGTGATGCTCGACAAACGGCTTCATTGATTCGGTCAATTCGTTGGTTGAAGGCGTTCCGTAATTTGTCAACGGAACACAGCCGAGCGTTAAAATAACTTCTGAAAGAATCGGCGCATCAATCGCTAAACCGGCAACCGAAAAAGCCGTTCCGTGCGGCGGATGCGCGTGGCAGACGGCGTTGATGTCGGAACGCATTTTATAAATCAAAAGATGCATCGCCAGTTCCGACGACGCTTTTTTGTCGTTTAAAGGTTTGCCGTCCAAATTAGTAATCGCCAAGCCTTCTTCAGTCATTCGACCTTTACAAGTCATCGTCGGCGTAGCTAAAACGCGATTTTCATCCAAGCGAATACTGACGTTGCCGTCCGACGAAACAACATAGCTTCGCTCATACAGCAATTTTCCGACTTCAATAATGAGTTTTCGCGCTTGGGATTCGTCCATCAAAATTTAATAAATAGTGAAATTGTATTCTAATATTACGGTTTTCGAAATTGGTTTTTTATCTCTAATGGCGGGCTTAAATTTTATTTGCATTACTGCCGCAATCGCTTGTTCGGTTAAGCCATGCGGCAATCCTTTTGCAACACTAAAGTTTCCGACCTTGCCGTTTGCAAAAAAAGTAATCTTTAATCTAACAATTCCTTCAATACAATTCTCTCTTGCTTCGTCTGTATATTTTGCTATTGGTTTCCTAATAATCTGCAAAGGTTTTGTTCCTGAAGAATAAGTTATTGATGATTTATCATCGAAAGACACGCCAAATGGATAGCCTCTGTCACCAGAACTCATTCCTGACCCTCCGTTTAATAGATTGCAAGATTTTATTTTTTCTTGATTTTTATTTTTAGGATTTTCTTGACCTAAAATGTTTACTGCGAATAAGCCAAACATAAAAGCCAAAGCAAACGGAATAATTCTTTTCCAAAAACTTTTACAGCACATTATTTATCCTCACAAAAATCAAACCACAGATTAGCACAATCAAACACTAATGGAATAACTCCGCTTCGTGTTCACTCGTCTAACCTGTGGTTTCGATTTTTATTCGCCCGAAAATTATCTGCCCGGATAAGGCACAACCTTATGCGGCGCAGTCGGAACGGGCGGCGGAACATCAAAATCATTCTCGAAAGCATATTTCGTCATCTCTCGCTTATCTCTTAGTGATAATTCCCTTTTCAGCCGAGAATTTTCTTCTTGCAATCGCTGATTTTCAAATTCCATCATCCGATGATATTCACGATGTTTTCTAAAATCACGCTTAAACCGAAAACTCGGAGCGGCAATCGAAACAAAGAAACTTGCGATAAACAACCCGACCGCAAATGTTAAGAAAAACGGAACAAATCTTTTAACAAATCTTTTACAAACCATAAAATCACCTCTTGAAAATTAAATACTAAAAATAACAGCCAAAAGTTTCAAATAAAACTTTTCTTCATAAAGCGTTTCGCCGCTCGGTTGAATTTGGTTTCAAATTTTTACCGTTGGCGTTGTTCGAGTGCGCCAAAAAGTATGAAAGACTTTCGAGCGAAATCGTCAAATCAACTGTTTTCAACTTTACATCACATTCGACGCGCAAAGGCGTCGGCGCAAAATTCATCACGGCTTTAATTCCCGCTTGCGTGATTTTTTCCAAAACACTCTGAGCAAATTGCGCGGGAACGGCGATAACCGCTACATCTATCTTATCTCTTTTGGCGACTTTGGCAAAGTCTTTTATGTCGAAAATTTTCACATTGCCGACCTTTTGCCCGATTTTTTCTTCGTCATTATCAAAAAGCGCGGCAACCGTAAAATTCGACTGCGAAAAACCGTAGTAATCCGTTAATGCCGTTCCCAATCGTCCCGCGCCGATAATCGCTACGCAATGCTCTTTTTCAAGTCCGAGAATTTTCGTCAAATGATTATGCAATTCTCCGACATAATAACCGACACCGCGCACGCCGAATTCGCCGAAATATGCCAAATCCTTGCGAATCTGTGCCGAATTGAGATGAAATCTTTTCGCCAACTTTTCAGATGAGATGGTTTTCGCGCCTTCCGCGATAAGTTCATTCAGACAGCGCAGATAAATGCTTAAACGATTGGTTGTCAGCTCCGATATTTTTTCGACTTTCATTTTCCTTTTTTGAGTATAAACCTATTTCTATATTTGTGAAAAAGTTCGCAGTCAAAAGATGACGAAACTGTTTTCCGCCGTTGCCCTTAAATTTATTATCTATTACAATTTATGTTTCAAGTGTGAAACAAAATGATTGCATATCTTTCAGGCAAACTTTTAGAAAAAGAAGCAAACACGGTCATTGTTGATGTCAGCGGCATTGGCTATGACGTAATGATTCCGCTTTCGACATTTTACGATTTGGGCGAAATCGGCGAAGAAGTTTCGCTCCGCATTTTTACTTACGTCCGCGAAGATACTTTACAGCTTTTCGGTTTCAAAACTATTCGTGAACGCGAACTTTTTCTGCTTTTGATTTCAGTTTCCGGCATCGGTCCAAAATCCGCGATTACAGCACTTTCGGGAATGAGCGCGGACGAAATTATCGGTGCGATTCGGCAAAATAATCTGGCGCGTTTGAATTCGATTCCGGGTGTCGGCAAGAAAACTGCGGAAAGGCTTGTTATCGAACTGCGCGACAAAATCGCCAAACTCTCGGCGGTCGCTTCGGCAGAAATGAAAGCGGAAGGCATTCCGCAAATGTCGGGCGATGATGTTTATGACGACGCGCTTTCCGCACTTAACAATCTTGGTTATCATTACAACGCCGCCGAAAAAGCGTTGAAACAAGCGGTGCAGGAGGGCACGGAAATGTCAGTTCAAAAATTGCTGCGGAGAAGTTTGCAGCTTTTGGCGAAAGGCTAATTAGATTCCAAATTCCTGAATTTGCAATTGCTTAACAATGACAGAAGATTTTGAAAATAACGACAACCGCGACGGCAACGCTTTCGACGAAGAAGAAAAGCGGTTGGAGCTATCTTTGCGTCCGACGCGCCTTGCCGAATACATCGGGCAAAAAAAGGTCAAAGACAATCTGCGTATCTTTATGCAAGCCGCGCTCAAACGCCGCGAGGCTCTCGACCACATTTTGTTGTTCGGACCTCCGGGAACAGGCAAAACGACTTTGGCAGGAATTACCGCCAACGAAATGGGCGCGGAATTAAAATCTACCGCCGCGCCGATTATCGAAAAAGCCGGAGATTTAGCCGCGCTTTTGACCAATCTCGAAGAAGGTGACGTGCTTTTTATTGACGAAATTCACCGCTTAAATCCGGCGATTGAAGAAATTCTCTATCCGGCGATGGAAGATTACAACCTCGATTTGATGATTGGACAAGGCACGGCGGCGCGTTCGATAAAATTAGAACTGCCGAAATTCACGCTCATTGGCGCAACAACTCGTCCGGGCTTGCTGACTGCGCCTTTGCGCGGACGCTTCGGCATCGTTTTTCATCTCGATTTTTACAACTTTGACGATTTGCAGACGATTATTGAGCGTTCCGCCAATATTTTGAGCGTTGAAATCGAAGAAAACGGCGCGAAGGAAATTGCCCGCCGTTCACGCGGAACACCGCGCATCGCCAACCGTCTGCTGCGCCGTGTGCGCGATTATGCCGAAGTTGATTATGACGGACGCATCACGGAAGAAGTCGCAAAGGACGCGCTCAACCGGATGGAAGTTGACACATTTGGCTTGGACGAGATTGATAGAAAACTGCTGCTGACAATTATCGAAAAATTCGACGGCGGACCGGTCGGTTTGGGAACAATTTCGGCTTCGATTCACGAAGAAAAAGATTCGATTGAGGAAATCATTGAGCCTTACTTAATTCAATGCGGCTTTTTGAACCGCACGCCGCGCGGCAGAATGGCGACGCGCCTCGCGTATGAACATCTCGGATTGGACGATTTGCTCAAAAGGCAAACGCTGACTTTGTTTGATTAGATGATGTTAAGCAGGTCGGCATATATTTTCCGGCATAATGCCGATGCCGCAAATACGCACGATAGTCGAGTGTACCTTTTCGCCCTTACGCGGGTAGCGGGCTTCCGCATTTGCATACCTGCTTAAAGGCTGCTTATTCTAAACCAATCAGCAAATCCGATTTCCAAACATTAAAAAAAGCGAATCGTATAACCGACGCGAATGCCGCGTCCGATTTCCGGCGCAAATTCTTTGATAAACGACAAATGATTGCGATAAAGTTTGTCGGTCAAATTATAAGCGTTAAAGCTGAAAACATGCGCGTAATGCTGTCTTCCGATAGTATATGAACCGGCGAGGTTGACGATGCCGTAACCGGCAGTCGGCGTTTCGAGCGGGAAAACTTTATCTTGTCTGCCCGCAAAAATCGCTTCGGGACGCACGCTCAATCCTTTATAACGCAAATCCAACCCGATTCGCGCCCGAGCAGGCGGAATGCGCGGCAAATTAATATCGTTATCAACGAGTTTCGCCCGCACTGTATCAAGACTCAGAAAACCGCCGACATATTTATTAAAAGTTACGTCGGCGCTGAGTTCCGCGCCGAAATAACCCGCGTCAGCTTGTTCGTATCGCGCCACCGGCAAGCCGTCTTCGATGTCAATTTCGCCGTCGCCGTCTTCGTCTTGATACGCAAAATAGACGAAATCATTGATGCGGTAATAATAAACGTCGCCCGTGATTCTAAATCTGTCCGACAAATGCCGGAGCGAAAAATCAATGCCGTTGGCGCGTTCACGCCGCAAATTTTGGTTGCCGATTTCAAATGTAACCGTGCCGATGTGCGGACCGTTGTTGTAGAGTTCTTCGAGTGCCGGAGCGCGATATGAATTTGAATAATTGGCGATAACCGCGCCGCCTTTCCAGAGCGCGACATTTACGCCGAGTGCGCCCGAAAATCCGGTAAAATTGCGGTCGAGCAAATCGGGATTTGCTGGGTTATAACGGTTGGTTTCAACACGCCCGCCAAATTGAAATTTGACGCGCTCGAAATTCAGCTCTTCCAAACCAAACACGGAAAATGAATCGTGATTAACTTCGCCGGTGATAAGCTGCTCCGCGCCGTTGACTTCGTAATCGCGTGTAAATCCTTCAAAACCAAAGCGTCCGGTCAGTTTTTTATACTTTGTTTGCTCAAACAGCGAGCGATATGAAAAAGTTTTGTTGTCGAAAACCGTGCCGATTTCGTCAACGCCGTCAGAGGTTTCGATTTCTTGATGGCGATAATCGGTGTAATCGAGATTGTATCGAATACTGCTCAAAAAAGAGTTGTTAAAATTTCGGAAACCGCCGTTGACGCGAAAATTATGCCGCCGCAGACGCAAATCAATAGTTTCGTCAAGCGGTGGAAATTCACCGCCTAAAAGCGATTCTTCTTCACCGCCGCCTTCAAAAAGCGTGGCGAACGGAACGCCGTAACGCCGCACATCAAGAGTATAATTTCCGTTCAAATACGCTTTCTCGCCGAAATATCCGAGTCCGAAAGAGCCGGTATTGGCACGCGCTGCCGAATTCGGCACTCTGCCGAGCGGAGTTTCATAATCGTCGGTGCGTTGTGCGCTGGTGCTGCCGCGAAAAACCCAGTTTCGATATCCGTATTCAATTCCGGCGTTTATCGCCCCCTGCCGGTCGGCTGTTCCGCCGATGGCGGTAAAATTCCCGCGAAAACCTTTGTGCGCGTTGTTTTCATCGTTGCCGATAACGTTGACAACACCGCCGATAGCATTACTTCCGTAAAGCAGCGTTCCGGGACCTTTAACGATTTCGATGCGTTCCGCGCCCAACGGGTCAATCGGCTCGCCGTGGTCGCCCGATTGCGAGCCGACTGAACCGCTTCTGATACCGTTTTGCAGAACTAAAACTCTATCGCCGTCAAATCCGCGAATCACCGGACGCGCCGTGCCGGGTCCGAAACTGCGTTTTGCCACGCCCGTTTCATTTTCCAAAACTTCGCCGAGCGAGGTGGCGGCTTTTTCCGTTATTCGCGTCGAGCCGACTGAATTAACCGTCTGAAACGAATCGAAAACCGATTGTTCCGTGCCGCTTGCCGTAACCGTAACCTGTTCGCGCAAAGACGCAATTTGCAGAGCAAAATCAACCGTTGCATTCGCATTTGCCGCTAAAACGACAACCTTAGATTCATCGGTAAAGCCTTCCGTGTGCGCCAAAATTGTGTAACGTCCGGGCGGAACATTTTCAAATCTGTAATTTCCCTCGTCGTCGGTTTCAACCGAACGATTTAATTGAACGATTTTGACCGAAACATTATGAAGCAGCGTCCGTTGTTCCGCATAGATAACTTTTCCGCTCAGGCTCGCGCCTGTCTGCGCGAAAACGCTGAACGGAACTGCCAAAAATATAAAGAATAAAAATAAATGATTGAATTTTTGCATACAACCTCGTTAATAGATAAAGATTAACGATTATGAATGAGTTTTGAAAACTTATAGTATTTCTTTTCAACAAACGGTTGTTTGCCAAAAGTGACTGGTATTTTATGTCAATGAATGGAGATGGGTTTTATTAGGATTTTGGCGGTTGGGATAAACCATTCTTTAAATTTTCAAAAGTTTTTCGCGCAAAATTCGTGATTGAAGACGGCTTGACGAAATCTCCTGACCGTTTTTCAACAAAACAAGATAAGTTCCGCCCGGCATCGGGCTGATTTTTGCAATCATTTCCAGATTGACCAACGCGCCGCGTGAAAGTCTGACAAATTTATTCGGCTCAAGCCGCGCTTCAATATCTTTCAAACGAAAATTGATGATGTATTTTTTGTTGTTTAGATCTGTGATGTGAAGAAGTTCGCCGTCGGCAATGATAGACGCAATTTCGGAAACGGAAATCAATAAAATCTCGTCGCGCAGCTTAACCGGAATCCGCCTCAGTATTTCTTTTGGCGCAGTTGCTTCGTAAATTTCAATCGCCGCTTTCAAGTTCGCCGATTCTTTTTCACGAAAATCCGTTTGTTCAAGCCTCTCGTGCGCCCGATTAAGAGTTTCTCTAAGCCGCGCTTTTTCAATCGGTTTAAGCAGATAATCAATCGCGTTGACTTCAAACGCCTGCACTGCAAATTCATCGTGAGCAGTAACGAAAGCGACGAGCGGCAGTTCCGATTTGCGTAAAAACTTGACAACTTCCAGACCGGAAAATTCCGGCATCTGCAAGTCGAGTAACGCCAGATCAGGTTTCACTTTTTTAATAATTTCGATTGCATCCGCGCCGTTTTCCGCTTCGCCGACAATTTCAACGTCTTCAAAATCCTGCAAAATCCCTTTTAAAAAATATCTGGCGGGACGTTCGTCGTCAGCAATAACAATTCGGAGTTTAGTCATAAAATGTTTTCACAGCGAGCGTGCCGGCACGAGTTGGTAATAAACGCGCCAACGCTCATAAAGATTGTAAAAGTCCGGAAAGACTTATTTAGCGTCCGTAACCATAAAAAGTATAGCAAAACAATTAAATGAAACCTGTACATAAATCATAGAGTATTTCACCACTGAGGACACGGAGAAGTCACCGAGCAGACACTGAGTTTTAATCTTTCTCTGTGACGGCTCTATGTTCTCG
>MWZA01000112.1 GCA_002050455.1 Acidobacteria bacterium 5-1
GTTCAGAACCGTGTGAAACGCTCATCAGCGAACCCATTCCAAGTTTCGTCATCTTGGCTTCGTCGAGAATATCGCATTTTAAGCCAACTTCCTTCGCCATCTCGTTTGCCCGATTCGCCATTTCCGTCGGCGTTAAAATGTTCGGCGGTTCGTTTGCTAAATCGCGTGTAAAATTCATCGAATCACCGATAATTTCGCCGCGTTCCAATCCGTTCTTTATCTCTTTTTCCTTTGCGCCATCAATGCACAAAATAAAATTATCAACAGCTTTGTCATTTCTGTCTTTGGTTTTATACTTGTCGAGTTCAAACTGGCTGGTAACAACGCCTTGCATCGCGCAACTCGCAACCTCAACCGTGTCGCCGTCGGAACGAGGCAGAAGTGCAAAACCTTTGATGTTGCGCTTTCGCAAAGCGCGTGTCGCCGTGCCGGAAAGTGTTGAAACATCTGACGCTTTGTAATCGGTTTTGTCGCCAACGCCGACCAGTAAAAGCCGATTCGCCTTCACTTTTCCCTTTGATTCAAACAGCAAATATGCCGTATCGCCCGTTTCGCCCTTAAACTCTTCAGTTTTAATAACCGAAGCAATAAGTCCGCCCGTCAATTTGTCCAAATCTTTCAAAACGCTGCTCGTCGCTTTTTCATCTTTGAACACCGCAACCGCCAAAGCATCAACATTTGCTTCTTGGAAATTATCCGTAATTGCCTGAAACTTCATTCTTTACCTCTGTTTTTATTAATTTTTGTTTCCCACAAATATTTATTTGACTATAACTTAACTTAACTTATTTTTCAATTTATCTTTCTTTCATTTGGGCGCGGGTTTCTCTTTCGACAGTGCGCTCTTTGATAGTTTCGCGTTTGTCATAAAGTTTTTTGCCTTTCGCCACGCCGATTTCAAACTTTATTCGTCCGCTTTTCCAATAAACCCGCGTTACAACCAGAGTCATTCCTTTTTGTGTGGTTTCCCTTTCGAGTTTTTCTATTTCCTTGCGGTGAAGCAGTAATTTTCGCGTCCGCAAAGGTTCGTGATTCTGCTTATTGCCGTGCGAATACGGAGAAATATGCGTGTTAAACAGCCAAACTTCGCCGTCCTTGACCGCGACATAAGATTCTTTGAGTTGAATCCGACCGACCATCACGCTTTTGACTTCAGTTCCCAGCAAAGCGATTCCTGCTTCGTATTTATCAAGAATGTGATATTCAAAAAAAGCGTGGCGGTTATTTACAATGTCTTTTCCGTCTGCCGACATAAACTCTTATTTTGCACTGGATTTATTGTTCAAGCAAATTTGATTAGTGATAAATGATTTGACAAGTTTGCTTTCTATCCATAAATTAGATTTTGAACTTGTTGGGAGATCGTCTAATGGTAGGACAACAGTCTCTGGATCTGTTTATCGGGGTTCGAATCCCTGTCTCCCAGCCAAATTTTTATGAACGAATGGCACGAAACCGAAATTCGCGTTCGCTACGCCGAAACCGACAAGATGGGCATTGTCCATCACGCCAATTATCTGGTTTGGTTTGAACTCGGCAGAAGCGATTTTTGCCGGGCGCGTGGTTTTTCTTATCTCGAAATGGAAGAAAAAAACAACGCGCTGCTGGTTGTCGCCGAAAGCTATTGCCGTTACAAATCACCTGCTTTTTACGAAGATATTTTGACAGTCCGCACCAGAGTTGCCGAAATTAAAAGCCGCGCCGTTCAGTTTATTTACGAAATTTATCGCTCGTCTGACCAGACTTTGCTCGCCGTCGGTGAAACCTTGCATCTAGTAACGGATGCGGAAAAAAAGGTTCGTTCCCTGCCGCAAATTTATAAAGAAAAATTGTTGGCGGAGGTCGAAACTGACCAGAACGCTTTTCCCGAAAATCAAGCTCCCAGATAACAAATGTGATTTTTCATCGCTATTAAAATCTATTTCTATCTATTTCACCGTTTTCGCCTCGGCTTTATTCGGCGGTTGCAAATGGTCAACGGCTTCGTCCTCGACTTCGCCGCCTTTGCTGATGGGAATATCGGCGGGATTTAAGTATCGGATACCGCGCTTCGGCAAATCTTCTTCGACGGTAATTTTCGGCAGCGAGGTCGGCGGCGTGTAGCCCGGATAATCAACCCGCGAATGATAAATTGCCACCAAAGATTTAATCATTGATTCCCGAATCTGAGTCATTTCGCGCAAGGTCAAATCGCATTCGTCCAATTGGTCGTCCGCCAAAATTGCGTCAATAATTTTTGTTACGATAAAGCGAATATTTTCCGGTGTCGGCTCGCTCAAAGAACGCGCCGCTGCTTCGCAGCTGTCGGCAATCATCATTATCGCCGCTTCCTTAAACTGCGGTTTTGGTCCCGGATAACGAAAATCGTTTTCGGAAATTTCTTCGTCGCTGCGAGCTTCGGCTTGCGCTTTTTTGAGAAAATAATGGAGCGTGCGCGTGCCGTGATGCTGCGGAATGAAATCAACGATTCTGGCGGGCAAGCCCATTTCCTTCGCCAATTTTGTTCCGTAAGTTACGTGGCTAATGATGATTTTCGCGCTTTGCGTCGGTTTTAGACGGTCGTGCGGATTTTTGCCGAGTTGGTTTTCAACAAAATGTTCGGGCGCGGCGGTTTTGCCGATGTCGTGATAAAGTGCGCCGATGCGGGCAAGCAAACCGTTTGCACCGACGACGCGGCAGGCTTCTTCGGCAAGCTGCCCGACGGCGTGAGAATGCTGATTTGTGCCAGGCGCACGAAGCGCAAGTTGTCCGAGCGCAGGCAAATCAGCGTTTGAAAGTTCAAGCAGTTTCACATCCGTTAAAACCCCGAAAAATGTTTCGCACAGCGGCAAAAACACTGCTGTTACCGCCGCCGTAATCAATCCGCTCGCCAAACCGCAGCCAACCGCCAGCATTATCGTATTTAAGATAAATGGCTGTTGGGCATATCCAATCAAAGCAACTGCGGTCGCCGCACTTGCCAAACCGACTAAAATTCCCGCAATCGTTACCGATTGTCGGGAGCGGTAGCGTCCGATTCCATAAACTGCCACCGCCGAAACAATTACCGTGTAAATGGCAAATTCTAAACCTTTCGGTGCCAGCAAACCTGCCAGAAGCGCAAGAAAAAGTCCGGTAAAAAGTGCCATCCGCCGGTCGGCAAGAAGTGTCATCAAAAGACTGCCGAAGGCAAACGGGATGGCGAAAGCCCACAGCGTCGGATCATTGAGCGGGGCTTTTACATTCTGTAAAGCTGTAAATTCGGCAAGCCGAAAAAATACTGCCATCAAAGCCGTTTGCGCCAATACGATAAAACCAAAAAGAGCAAAAGTCTTTTCTTCGGAAAGCACGATGCGCGAAACCATTCCGCGATGCTGGATGTATTTCCAAGCCACCCAAAAGAGCGCGGAAATCAAAGCCAGTAAGCCAAAGAAACGATTTATTTGCCGGCTCGAATCACTGTAACTGCGGATAGCTGCAATTTGCGACATCGTCTTATCGGTTATCATATCGCCTTCGCCGACAATTTTTTGCGAGCGTTTAAGCGAAACCGTTACAGGCGACACGCTTTTTGCAACCGCATCTCTCGCATTATTGGTCGCCACGCTGTCATAAACGACACTTGGCTGAACAAGCGGAGCAAGCGCGGAATTAAAAGCCTCGACTTCGCTTTCGGATAAACTGCGAATTTGTTTTAAGCCTTCTTTTAAATCATTTCGCGCTACGGAAAGAGCCATCATACTGCTTTCGGGAAATTTTACAACCGATTGTTGGTTCGGTTTCAGGCGGTCGTTGAGCGTGATTTCATCTCGAAAATACTGTCGGTCTTGGTCGCCGTAAATCGTGCCTTCGGCGTTTTCGCGCAAAACTCTGGTTATTGATTCGAGTTCATTGGTGCTGAAACGTCTGGCGGCAAACACACGCCCAATTTCCGCGCCGCCCGCGCCCGTCCACTGCACATCGGGTTTTGTATTGGCGTTTGCTTTGACATTCGCATTGGCATTTTCGGTTTTCCGCGCCAGATTTTCCCAAGCCGAGCGAAAACTCTGCACGGCTTCGTCAGTGCGGTTTGATTCAAAAGTAAAAATCGGCAGCACACTCTCAAGCGCGTCTTGCCTGATTTTTTCGGTTGCTTCGGTGTCGGTTACGGTAATATCGGCGGGCGAAATAATGCTTTCGCGGGCAACATCGCCTTCTTTATATTGCTCGGCGGTTGAACGCCAAAACGGATTACTGATTAAAAACGTGGTCAAAATACAAAGAAACGCAAAACCAATCCAGAATTTTTGACCTTCGGACAATTTTTCAAACGGACGCAAAACGTAGTTTGTTACAGATTTGTGCAACTTTGTAAATGGCGTTGTTAAATCCTGTATGCGCTTACTCATTTTGATTTTAGATTTGTGATTTTGGATTGCTTTATTTTAAAGCCGTAAATTTGCCATCGAAACAATTAAATATTTAGTATCAAACAGTATTAACCGCAAAAACGCTCAAATCTTTAATTAAAAATTCGCCGATTTTCTCCAGCAGCGGCGATAAACTTTTCGAATAGATAGCTGAAACTGCCACACTTTGAAGGTCTTTGTCAAATAAAAGATTGCGCTCCAAAGCCTGTATGGAAACTTCGTCGAGCAAATCCGCTTTATTCAAAACAATTAGACGCGGGATATTATTTAATTCGAGTTGGTGCAAAATTTTATCAACCGAGTCAATTTGCTGTAAGGCTTGCGGATTTGCAGCGTCAACCACGTGAACGAGCAGATCGCTGTCGCCGATTTCTTCCAGAGTTGCGCGAAATGCCGCAACCAGAGTTTCTGGCAAATCACGGATAAATCCAACCGTGTCGTTGATAATTATTTCCCGCTCAATTGGCAGACGCAGACGGCGTGATGTCGGGTCAAGAGTTGCAAACATCTTCTTTTCCGCATAAACGCGGCTGTCGGTCAAAGTATTGAGCAAGGTTGATTTTCCCGCGTTTGTGTAACCGACGAGCGAAATTATCGGGACATTGCGATTAAGACGGCTTTTGCGGCGTTCCTGCCGTTGACGGCTTAAATTATTTACTTGTTTTTCGAGCGACGAAATTTTATCACGCGCCCGCCGACGGTCGGTTTCGAGTTTCGTCTCCCCGGGTCCGCGCCCGCCGATTCCGCCAGCCAGCCGCGATAATGCCGAATTTTGCCCTTGCGCCAAACGTGGCAAAAGATATTTTAATTGCGCGAGTTCGACTTGTAATTTTCCCTCGCGTGATTGAGCGCGTTGAGCGAAAATGTCGAGAATCAGCTGCGGACGGTCAATCACTTTTAAATCAGTCGCTTCGGAAAGTGAACGCGCTTGCGCGGGCGTTAGTTCCGCATCAAAAACAATCAGATCCGCGCCCAGACGCATTGCCCGAATCAGCAAATCTTCCAGTTTTCCGCGTCCAAGAACAGTTTTCGGGTCAATCTTACCGCGCCGCTGAATAATTTTATCCAGAACAACCGTTTCCGCCGAGAGCGCAAGTTCTTCGAGTTCTGCCATAGATTCTTCCGCGCCAGACAAATAACCTGTTGTTGCGCCGACTAAAATTACGCGGTCGCGGTTTGTCTGCCGATTTCGCGCCGTCCGGCGGTTTCGCGCCATTTCGTTTTCGAGCGAATTTATCAATGCGGTAAAATTCGTGTCGAGTTGCGACGGAATGTTCGGCTCTAAAAACTCATAAGGCAAAGTTTCAGATTCAGTTTCGAGCTTTTCGGCAGTTGTCGGCAAAAGATGCGCCGAATAAACCGAATTGGGCAAACCCGTTTTTTCGTCAACCTGAATTACCGACATCAAATCAAGCCGCAAAAGCGCAAGGTCAGTTAAATCGTCCTGCGTCAGTTTTTCGTTCAAAAGCTGCGTATGAGCGCAACGCAGACCGCGAAAACGGTCGGCGGAAACGCGGGCGCGCCCAAAATCCGGCATTTCGATACGTTTTGCCGTGCCGACCATGACATATTCAATTTGTCCTTTGCGATTGATGAGAACGCCGATTTGTCTGCCCGTTTCATAAGAGATTTCAGATAATTGCCGCGCCAGTTCGGGTGAAATAATCTGTTCGGGAGCAACTCGCCGCGACGAAAGACGCTCGATGCGTTTTAACTGATTATGTTTTAAACCCTGCGTAAAGCCGTAAATATTACTGATAAAACTAAAAACCTCCCTAAGATGCAATTTGTATTATAACAGATTTTAGCTTCCAGCTTGCAAAGCGTAGTCTGGAATCTGGAATTGGAATTTGAAATTTAATAAAATACAATCGAACAATGCAGCCGCGCACGAGAAGACAAAAGGAAGTTTTGGAATTTATCACGCACTTTTTGGAAAAGCACGGATACGAGCCTTCGTATCAGCAGATTGCGTGGCAATTGGGCGTTTCTTCAAAAAGCGGAATTGCCAAACACATCGAAGCACTCGAAACTCAAGGTTTAATCACTCGAAAACGCGAAAACGGCAGTTTCAAATTAGAATTGCGTTTAAAAAATTTAATCGCCGATTTTGTCTGCAAAATCGAATGGCTTGATGTACCGCAAAAAGAATCGTTTGTTGAAGATTGGGAAAACGAGCCGCTTTTTGTGCCAAAATTTTTGCTCGGTTATCAAATGCCTGAGAGCTTGCGGGCTTTTCGTGTGCCGAATAACGCAATGCTTGAAGAACATATCTGCGAAGGCGATGTCGCGTTGATTCAAGAAAAATCATTTGCGCGGGACGGCGAGATTGTTGTCGCTTTAACGCAGAATAAACGAGCGGTTTTGAAAAAGTTTTTTCGGCAGGGCGCGAATGTCGAACTTCGTCCGGCGAATCCGAATTACGATTCGATTGTGCTTTCCGCCGACAAAGTTTCCGTGCAGGGCATTCTGCGCGGCATTTTGCGTCCTTTTGATTAAAAAGCTATTCTGTATTCTCTGTGGCTAAATTCATTTATCAAAGGTAATTATTGTGGCAAACAGACTAACGCCAAACGCGAGTTACAGCGTAACTTTGCGCGTTAAAATTCAAAATCATCCGGGCAAATTGGGCGAGGTAACAACCGCCATCGGCAAAGCTGGCGGCGACATCGAAGGCATTGATATTGTTTCGGTCGGCAAGGATTTTCTGATCCGCGACATTACCGTCAACGCGGCTTCGGAAAAACACGACGAGGAAATCGTCCAATCGCTTGAAAACATTGACGGCGTGGAAACAGTCAATATCTCCGACCGCACATTTTTAATGCATCTCGGCGGAAAAATCGAAACCGTTTCCAAAATGCCTTTAAAAACCCGCGCTGATTTATCAATGGCTTACACGCCGGGCGTGGCTCGCGTCTGCGAAGCAATTGCCAAAGACCCGGAAAAAGCCTTTACTTTGACAATCAAGAAAAATACGGTTGCGGTTGTATCCGACGGAACTGCCGTGCTTGGTTTGGGCGACATCGGACCGGCGGCGGCAATGCCCGTGATGGAAGGCAAATGCCAGCTTTTCAAAGAATTCGGCGGCGTTGACGCTTTTCCTATCTGCCTAAACACAAAAGATCCGCACGAAATTGTCCAGACAATCAAAAACATCGCGCCCGCGTTCGGCGGTATCAATCTCGAAGATATTTCCGCGCCGCGCTGTTTTGAAATCGAAGACCGATTAAAAGAAGAACTCGACATTCCGATTTTTCACGACGACCAGCACGGCACGGCGGTTGTCGTTCTCGCGGCTTTAATCAACGCGCTGAAAATCGTCGGCAAAAAGATGGACGAAATAAAAGTTGTCGTCAACGGTGTCGGCGCGGCGGGCGTGGCGTGTTCGCGCATTGTGATGGCGGCGGGCGTGAAAAACATTATCGGCTGCGACCAGTCAGGCGCAATCTACAAAGGACGCAAGGAAAATATGAATTGGGTTAAGGATTGGTATGCGCGAAATACCAACCCGAATCTGGAAAAAGGCTCGGTTCACGATGTAATTTGCGGCGCGGACGTTTTTTTCGGCTTGAGCGTTCCGGGTGTGATTGACACCACCGATTTGCAAAATATGGAACACGACCCGATTGTTTTTGCGATGGCAAATCCGACTCCCGAAATTATGCCCGAAGACGCTAACGAATTTGTCGCGGTGATGGCGACGGGCAGAAGCGATTATCCAAATCAAATCAATAATGTTTTGTGTTTTCCCGGCATCTTTCGCGGTGCATTAAATTGCCGCGCTTCCCGCATCAATGAAGCGATGAAACTCGCCGCCGCCGCCGCGATTGCGGGAATCATCTCCGAAAACGAACTCCATCCCGATTATATTATTCCTTCAGTTTTTGACCGGCGAGTCGGCGAAGCCGTCGCTTCACAAGTTGAGAAAGCCGCGTACCAAACCGGCGTAGCACGACGCGAGCGAACGGACAGCGATTCGGAATTCTAATCAATTACGAATTACAAACTACGAATGTCGGAACAATTTCCTTCAATTCGTAATTCGTAATTATTTACATAGACGGCAAATTCGCAGCGCGATAAAGCAGAAATTTTATTTCCGCTTTACCGTGCCATATTTCTGTACCTCAAAAATTCCGCTATCACTGCTCTGATTTCGCCGTAACTGTAATCTTCGCCGAGAAATTCCTTGACTCGTCCGATGGTCGCTTCGGTGTCAAGTTTAAGAATTGCATTTCTAATATCTTCGGCTTTGCTGTCGGAAACCATTTCTCTGACACTTATTTCACCGCTTTGGATAAACCGTACAAGATGTGTTTCAATTGTGCTTTCCGCCATTCCGCGCGATTCGGCAATTTCGGCAATTGACGCGCCCGATTTGAACATTTTTAGCGAAATATTATAAGTGTCATTTCCGTCCGCATCGCGTTTCGTTCGTTTTTTCGGTTCGCGTTTCGGTGTTTTCAAACTGATGCGTGATTCGAGATTGTTGATTTCGCAATAATCTTTGATGACCTCTAAAAAATCCGCCGCGTATTTCTCCAACTTCAAATCTCCGACACCGGAAATTTTCAGCATTTCTTCATTATTTAACGGCAGATATGTGGCAAATTCAACCAGCGTCGCGTCGGAAAAAACGACATACGGCGGCACATTTTCTTCTCGCGCAAAAGCGGTTCGCACCTTTTTTAAATCATCAAATAAATCTTTGAAATACTCGTGCGAAACTTCCGAAACGAGCGATGCTTTTTTGTCCTCCTTAATTTTAACCTTTATTAATTCGACGCGCTCTGTTCCGTGCAAAACCGCTTCGCTCCTAGTGGTCAAAACAATCGTCGGATATTGCCCTTCGGTTTGCGCCAAAAACCCTTGCGAAATTAAATCTTTGAAATAATCAAACCAATTATTTTTTGAAATATCCGCGCCGATTCCGTATGTTTTCAGGTTTTTATGCTCGTCCCGAATCGTTTTCGCCTGTGAGCCGCGCAGAAAATCAATCAAGTAACTCAAGCCGAAACGCTGACCTGTCCGCGCTACCGCACTCAAAGCCTTCTGCGCGATAACGCTGCCGTCAAATCGCTCAAAGACGGTCGTGCAGTTGTCGCAGTTTCCGCAATCTTCCGTCAATTCTTCCGAAAAATAATTGAGCAAAAACTTTCGCCGACAAGTTTTCAGTTCACCGAATTTGCCCATTAAATTCAGCTTCTTTAACATAATTTCAGTTTGTGCTTGGTTGCCTTCGACTTCGGCAAAACCTTTCAATTTGATGACATCGCCCCAACTAAAAAATAACAGCGCGTCCGATTGCAAACCGTCGCGTCCGGCGCGTCCGGTTTCCTGATAATAACTTTCGATGTTTTTCGGCAAATCCAGATGCACGACAAAACGCACATTCGATTTATCAATTCCCATTCCAAAGGCGATGGTCGCAACAATGATTTTTACTTCGTCCTTTAAAAATAATTCTTGATGTTTGTCGCGTGTTTGCTTGTCCAGACCGGCGTGATACGCGAGTGCTTTAAAATTTTCGTCGCGCAAATCCGCCGCCAAACTGTCAACCGAACTGCGGCTCAAACAATAAATAATGCCGCTTTCATCTTTGCGCTTTTCGAGATATTCGAGCAGACGCGCGTATGAATTTCGTTTTGGCTCAACCGTATAAAAAATGTTCGGACGATTAAAACTCGAAACAAAAAGCGCGGCATTTCTTACATTCAAACGCTCGATAATATCTTTGCGAACCAACTTATCGGCGGTTGCCGTCAGCGCAATTATCGGAATTTCCGGGAAATGTCGTTTTAATTTTCCAAGCTGAATATATTCCGGTCTGAAATCGTGTCCCCAACTTGAAATACAATGTGCTTCGTCAATCGCAAACAGCGAAATTTTGATGCTTTTTAAGAAATCAATAAACTGGTCGCCACTCTGCAAAAGTCTTTCGGGCGCAACATATAGCAATTTTAATTTGCCGCTTCTGATTGATTGAAAAACTTCGACCTGCTCTTGCGCGGTTTGCGTCGAATTTAGAAACGCGGCTTCCACACCGTTGTTTCGGAGCGCGTCAACTTGGTCTTTCATCAACGCAATCAAAGGCGAAACAACCAGTGTCAAACCATCCGACATCAGCGCGGGAATTTGATAACACAAGGATTTTCCGCCGCCGGTCGGCATCAGCACAACGCAGTCTTTTCCTCGCAAAACCGCTTCAATTGCCGACTCCTGATTCATCCGAAATGAATCAAAGCCGAACTGACGTTTGAGAATTTCTTTTGCTCGTGCGATATTCATCTTTATTTTTTGACCGCGAAATACGCGAAAAACACTGAAAAAAGACAAAATATAAATTAAGTTTCTTTCTTTTCTTCGCGTATTTTGCGTATTTCGCGGTCAAATTTGTATTTTTTCTTAAACTGATTTTACCTTTTTAAACTTTGCGGCGATTTTCGGAATAATCTTTTTCGGCGTTTCAATTGCGCCGACAATATGACGCGCTTCGGTAAAATGCCCGACGACATACACGCCCGCAACATTCGTTTCAAAAGTTTCTTCATTATAAACCGGAACCGCGCCGTATTTTGAATCTTTGAGTTTCACGCCGAGATTTGTCAAAAGCGTCAAATCCGCGTCCGAGCCAATCAAGATAAAAACGACATCGTTCGGCAAAGTTTCCACGTCGCCCGCTTCGCTTTCCAAAACGATTTCCCTTTCGCGGATTTCAACCACGCGCCCGAGAAAAAAAACATTCAAACAATTTTTTTCGAGTTGTTCTTCTAAAGGTTGTTTGACCCAATGTTTAATGCAGCCTTGTTTCGGGTCAGTTTCTTCCCAATCCTTGCGAAACGTCGCCAGCGTCGCAAACGCGCCTTCCTGCGCTAGAAAAAGTGCGGCTTCGCCCGCCGAATTTCCGCCGCCGACGACAATTGCGTGTTTTTTGACATACGGATAAGTTTCGCGGAAAACATGATGCACCTT
>MWZA01000120.1 GCA_002050455.1 Acidobacteria bacterium 5-1
ATCCGAGTTCATCTATGTCAATTTGTGGTTCAAGAAACTTGTGCTGTTTATCTTTTATCGTCCGAAGCAAAACAACCGGCAACAATTTACGTCTGCCAGAACTGCGGCAATCAATCGCGCAAATGGCAGGGAATGTGTTCCGACTGCGGCGAATGGAACACTTTTGTTGAGGAAAAATTTCGCCCGACGGCGCAAGCGACAGGCAAAAGCTCTTTGTCCGGCAGTTCGCGTCTAAGAATAAATTCTTTTCGTGAAGTTAAACCGATTGCGTACAGCGAAATCGAATCGCAGGACGATGCGCGGACTTCGAGCGGCATTGACGAATTTGACAGAGTTCTCGGCGGCGGAATTGTTGCCGGTTCGCTCGTGCTTATTGGCGGCGCACCGGGAATCGGAAAATCTACTCTGATTTTGGACGTTGCCGATAAATTAACGACAAATGGCGCAAAAGTTCTCTACGTTTCCGGCGAAGAATCCGAAAGGCAGATAAAAATGCGCGGTGAACGCTTAGGTTTGAACGCCGAAAATCTTTTCCTTTTGCCCGAAACAAATCTCGAAAACATTTTGGCGGAAACCGAACGGATGAAGCCCAATGCAGTTATTGTTGACTCAATCCAGACGGTTTTCTCGCCGAATATCGAATCTGCGCCCGGTTCTGTTTCACAAGTCCGCGAAGTTGCCGGACAATTTATGATGTTTGCCAAATCAACCGATACGCCGGTTTTTCTTATCGGGCATGTTACCAAAGAAGGTTCAATCGCCGGACCAAAAGCACTTGAACACATTGTTGATACGGTTTTGTATTTTGAAGGCGACAGGCATCACAATCACCGAATAATTCGCGCCGCGAAAAACCGTTTCGGCGCAGCAAACGAAATCGGCGTTTTTGAGATGACGGGAAGCGGCTTGATTCCGGTCGGAAATCCGTCGGAAGTTTTTTTGCAAGAGCGTCCCGAAGGCGCAAGCGGCTCAGTTGTAACGGTTTGTATGGAAGGCACGCGCCCGATGCTCGTCGAAATACAAGCGTTAGTTTCGGGAACAAAATTCGGCACCGGCAGGCGAATGGCGCAGGGCTTTGATTATAACCGAACATCGCTTCTGATCGCCGTTCTGGAAAAACGTCTCGGCTTCCAACTTGCGGGCGACGATGTTTTCGTCAACGTCGCGGGCGGTTTAGAAGTGGACGAACCGGCGGCGGATTTAGGCGTGATTGCGGCGATTGCTTCAAGCTATCGTAATTTGCAGATTCCGCCTGACACGGCGGTTTTTGGCGAAGTTGGTTTAACCGGCGAAGTGCGTGGCGTTCTGCAAGGCGAAACACGCGCCCGCGAAGCGCAAACGCTCGGTTTTAAAAAATTGATTCTGCCCGCGTCAAATAGAAAAGGTTTGGAAAAACTCTTGGGAATTCGCGTCGTCGGTGTGCGAAATTTGGATGAAGCATTGGAAGAATTATTTTAATATGTATAAGTCTGGAAATGTCTGTATAATAAACTATGATTTTTGATTGGGACGAAAACAAAGAGCGACTGAACATCAAAAATCACGACAGCATTAATTTTGAAGAAGCTAGCGAAGTCTTTTTCGATGAAAATGCTTTTGAAGAACTTGATAAAGAACATTCAACTGCTATGGAAACTCGTTATATTTGTATCGGTAATTCAAGCAAAAGATTGTTGCGCGTTTCATTTACAATTCGATTTGATGAAAACGATAATGAAATTATTAGAAGCTATCTCAAAAATACTTTGCGCTCTTCCTTTGCGCCTTTGCCACTTTGCGGGAGCAATAAAAAATCCCGCAAAGTGGCAAAGGCGCAAAGGAAGAGAAAAATCAATTAAGACATCAAACTATTTTTGAGATGGCTTGTAGAATATTTTCCGCTCGAAAGGGTAAGAAAAAAGAAGAAAATTTGTATTATGGACAAAAATACTAAAAACTCGGAAGAAAGAATTCTGGAAGTTACGCAGGAAGAATATGATGAAGCGATGGCGAAAGGTTGGACTGACGACGACATTTCCAAGCCCGGCATGCACATTTTTCGCCGCCGGACGCGCAAGATAAATCCACGCGAGGCAAAAATTAAAATGACAATGTTTATTGATGGCGATATTTTGCAGCATTTCCGCCAACGCGCTGACGCGCCGAACGCCGCGCCGTATCAGACACAAATAAATCAGGAATTGCGAGCCGCGATGGAACGCGATTTGGCGGCAGAGGAAAACAAACTCGACGAAGTGGCAAAGAAACTTTTGAACAATCCAAATTTTTTGCAGGCGATTTCCGAGAAACTCAAAGCGGCGTGAGAAATTTGAAAGAAGCGCGATGTCGGAAAGCGAGGTTTCAGACGCGACAAATCTGACAATTGATGAACTGCATTCCGCTTCTTTTGCAAAAATTATGGAAATCGGAAATATGAGTAACTGTCTAACCGTTATAGAAACAATTATTTTTTCAAAAAAAAGCATCTGTCGTTATAAAACAGATGCTTTAGTCAATTGTTGTTAGGTTTTAATTTAGTTATTTGCGGCTTCGGTTTTTGCACAGCATTCGTTAAAAGCCGAAACCAATGTTTGGGCAATCTGTTGCGGATGACGACCTTCGAGGTCTTTGCGTTCAAACATCTGCACGAGTTTTCCGTCTTTCAAAAATCCGATTGCCGGTGATGAAGGCGCGTAGCCTGCAAAATAATCACGCGCAACGTCCGTCGCATCAATGTCCGCGCCGGCGAAAACCGTGATTGATTTGTCGGGTTTGGCTTCCGAATTTTGCAACGCCATCGCAATACCGGGACGAACTCCGCCCGCCGCGCATCCGCAGACCGAATTGACGACGACCATCACCGTTCCGTCCGTATTTTCAACCGCATCTTTGACCGCTTCCGGCGTTTTTGTTTCCTCAATTCCAAGCTGCGCCAATTCTTGACGCATTCCGTATATCATTATTTCTGGATATGGCATAATTTCTCCTATAAATTCCAAATTTCAGATTCCAAATTCCAAATTTTGAAACCTGACATTTAAATAAAGTATTCAATGTAAATCAACTTTCGTCAAGTTGAAAAGGATTACATCAATTTAATTTCTTTACGCCTTGGCGAAAAATTGATTTGAAAAAATTTAATTTTCACTGTGTATTTTCCGAAGAATTTGAAACGGGCATAAAATTTTCATACCAAAGTTGAAAAACCAACAAAGTCCAAAGCTGTTTGTGATGAGAAGCCGCGCCTGTTTCGTGTTCTTTGATAAGTTTCTGCACAAATTCGGCATCAAATAAACCTTGATTTTTCAATCTGTCGGGCGCAAGCAAATCGTGCATTAAAGGATTCAATCTGCCTTTCAACCATTCAGCAATCGGAATACCGAAACCTTTTTTCGGACGCTGCAAAATGTTGCGCGGCAAAAGCGGCTCGACGGCTTTTTTCAAAATATACTTTCCTTTGCTGCCTTTGAGTTTGTATTCAAGCGGCAAACTCGCGGCGAATTGTGCGACGCGCGGGTCAAGAAACGGCGCACGAACTTCGAGTGATACCGCCATCGAAGCGCGGTCAACTTTGGTGAGAATATCTTCCGCCAGATAAAAATTCATATCGAGAAACTGCATCTGCTCAATTTCATTCGCCGCATCGCAGATTTTCAAAAGATTTTTCGCGTCCGCGTAAATATCAGAGGAAGTCTGCGCCAAAACCTCTTTCGATAATAAATCTCTTTGCGCGTCAATCGAAAACGAACCAAACCACGAATGATGGCGCGTAACGACATCGTATTTTGCTGCCGCGACAAAGCGTTTCGCCTTATAATCAAACGAAAGATTTTTTGTCGAAACAGGCAGATTATTGACAATCGGCTCAATCAAACCGGAACGCAAAAAGCTCGGCAGTCTGTCATAAACACGCGCCATTTTATGACCGAAATACATTGGATAACCCGCGAAAATCTCGTCGCCGCCGTCGCCGCCGAGCGCAACCGTAACGTATTTGCGAACAAAACGCGACAGCAGAAATGTCGGAATCAAAGAGCCGTCCGACATTGGTTCATCGAGCCACGTTCCGATTTCAGAAATCAAATCTGCCGCCGTTTCGACGCTCAACTTATCTTCGTAATGTTCCGTGCTTAAATGTTCGGCAACTTGTCTGGCATATTTCGATTCGTCAAACGAATCTTCTTCAAACCCAATGGAAAATGTTTTGACTTTTTCGGTTGAAAACTGCGTGGCAAATGCTGCAACAGATGAAGAATCAACGCCGCCGGAAAGCAAAATTCCAAGCGGAACATCGGAAACAAGCCGCATTCTGACCGCATCGGCAAGCAGTTCGCGCAAATCCGTAGCGGTATTTTCAAAACTCAATGCAGAAACACGCACGTCAGTAAGTGCGTCAAAATCCACACCACGGCTTTCACACGGGTTTCCGCCATTTTTTTGCCACGAAAGATTCCAATAACGGCGCGTTTTTACTTCGCCGTTTTCCAAAGTTAAAAGATGCGCGGCGGGAAGTTTATTTATATTTTTGTAAATCGAAGCGGGCGCGGGAACGTAATCAAACGAAAGATACTGTCGAAGTGCGTCCGTGTTTATTTCCGCTTTGACTGCCGGATTTTCCAATAAAACTTTCGGTTCGGAAGCAAAAATCAATTTACCGTCAAATACGCCGTAATAAAGCGGTTTTTCGCCGAATCTATCACGCGCAATCAAGAGCTTCCTTTTATTTTTGTCCCATAGAGCAAAGGCAAACATTCCGTTGATATGTTCGAGCATCGCTTCGCCGTATTCCTCGTAAAGATGCGGCAAAATTTCCGTGTCGGTGTTTGTTTCAAACCTGTGTCCGCGTTTTTTCAAGTCTTGTCTTATTTCCCGAAAATTATAAAGCTCGCCGTTCATCACGACGACAATTTGTTTATCTTCGCTGTAGACAGGCTGCTCGCCCGTGTGCAAATCAATAATCGAAAGCCGCCGCATTCCGAGCGCAACCGATTCATCAAGCCACAAACCTTCCGAATCGGGACCGCGATGCTTCATCCGTTCGCACATCGAATGTAAAACAGTTTCGCTGTGATTTTGCGAAGGTTTATTTTCTAAATTTGCCCAACCTGCTATTCCACACATTTCAGTCAACCGTTATCAGTTATCAGTCAACAGAAAACCGACAACTAATGTTGACTGTTGACTGTTGACTGATAACTGTTATCAAATCCAATCTTCTCTCTTATGGTGTAAATCGCCTTGTCCTGCGATTCGTGATACGTCCGCACGAGAAGTTCTGCAAGCAAGCCCATCAGAAAGAACTGCACCGAGATGGCGAGCATTACGACGGCGATAATCGGCAAAGGCGTGAGGATAAACGAAACGCCTTCGACGAGTTTCAGAAACAAAGCCCAAACGCCCGCAATCATCGAGATAAGAAACGCCAGCAGACCGAATGTGCCGAAAACGTAAATCGGTTTTGTTTGATATGAAGCCATAAATTTGATGGTTATCAAATCGAAAATGACTTTGATTGTCCGGGAAATTCCGTATTTTGATTTGCCCATCGTTCTAGCGTGATGGTCAACCGGAATTTCCGTTACTCTCGCGCCTGCCCAACTCGCGTAAATCGGGATAAAACGATGCATTTCGCCGTAAAGTTTCACGTCCTGAATCACGTCGTGCCGATACGCTTTGAGCGAACAACCGTAATCGTGCAGCGGAACGCCGCCAATTATCGAAATGATTTTATTGGCAATCTGCGACGGAATTTTTCTTGAGATTAATTTATCCTGCCGATTTTTGCGCCAGCCGGAAACAACATCGTAACCTTCGTCCAATTTCTCCAAAAGCCGTGCAATATCTTTCGGGTCGTTTTGCAAATCCGCGTCCATCGGAATCAAAATTTCGCCGTTTGCCGCGTCAATTCCCGCGCTCATCGCCGCCGTCTGACCGTAGTTTCGGCGTAGAGAAATCACACGAACCCGCGAATCTTCCGCCGCAATTTCCCGCAAAATTTGCAGAGATTTATCCGTCGAGCCGTCGTCAACATAAATCACTTCCACCGTTTTGCCCAAAAGGTTTAACGCCTCCTGAATCTGTGCGTGCATCGGGCGTAAATTGTCTTCTTCGTTCAAAACGGGCAGAAAAAGCGATAATTCAGGTGCAGTTTTCGCTTCGGTTAAATTGGAAAGTTTAGTTTTCGGTGAACTCATTCTTTGATCTGAAATTTAACACACTTACACAAAATATAAAGGAAATAGTAATACTAATTCAAATAAAAATGTGTCGATATAATTTTTAATAAACCATTCGCGTTTTAATTGTTCCTTTGACTTCTTTCAAAATCTCAAATGCTTCTCTGGAAAGTTCGGTGTCAACGTCTAAAATCACATAACCGATTTCATCGTTGGTCTTGAGATACTGCCCTAAAATGTTAATGCTTTTTTCAGATAATTTCGAGTTTATCTTGCCCAAAACGCCCGGAATGTTTTGGTGAATGTGCAGTATTCGATGTGTCGCGGCTTGCGGCGGCAAACTCAAAGCGGGAACGGTGTGCGAGCCGTTTGACGTGCCGAGTTCCGTGTAATTTATCAGTTTCGCCGTTACGTCCAAACCAATATTTGCCTGCGCTTCTTCAGTTGAACCGCCGATGTGCGGCGTTAAAATTACATTCGGTAGATTCTGCAAATCACAAGCAAATTCATCGCCGTTTTTTTCAGGTTCTTCGGGGAAAACGTCAATCGCCGCGCCGCTAATTGTGCCGTTTTCAATGGCGATTTTCAAAGCCTTCAAATCAACCACATCGCCGCGTGAATAATTTAGAAAAATCGTTCCCTTTCGCATGGCGGAAAGTGTTTCACCGTTTATCATATTGCGCGTTGCAGCATCGCTCGGCACGTGCAGAGTTACGATATTTGATTGCTTTAATAAATCTTTTAAGCTGCGAACTTGTTTGGCATTGCCGTGCGGAAGTTTCGTCAAAACGTCGTAATAAACGACATTCATTCCCAACGCTTCCGCCATCACCGAAACCTGCGAACCGATATTTCCGTAACCAATAATTCCCAAAGTTTTGCCGCGCAATTCAAATGAGCCTTTCGCTTCTTTAAGCCACACGCCTTTGTGCGCCGCCGCGTTTTTATCCGTGATTTTGCGAATCAGCACGACGCACAAGCCGATGACGAGTTCGGCAACCGAGCGCGTGTTTGAATAGGGCGCGTTAAAAACGGCAATGCCTTTGCGCGTCGCGGCTTTCAAATTAACTTGGTTAATGCCGATGCAAAATGCGCCGATTGCCAGCAGTTTATCAGCTTTTTCGATGACGTTTTCGGTAACGTGCGTTTTCGAGCGAATGCCTAAAATGTGAATGCCTTTGATTTCTTTGAGTAAATCCGCTTCGCTCAACGCGCCTTTAAGTTGTTTTATTTCGACATAGCCGCCTTGTTTTAATTCCTCGACCGCCGAATCACTGATGTTTTCGAGCAGTAAAACTTTGATTTTATTGCGCGGATAAGATGTTTGCTTGATTTTCATAAAAAAGCTGATTATAACAAAAAAACGAGAACGAATCTTCGCTCTCGTTTTTTTAAATTTCCGATACCTGTAAAACTAACCGGCAATCTTTTCTCGACAAAACTTGCCAGATAATTATTTCGTTAGCTTCGGGAATTTACGCGCCATTTCTTGAAATGACGATTATCGTTGCTGCGCGTTAACGCCCACGCACCAAGCACGAGCAAACCTGCCGCTCCGACTGCCAGACCAATTTTAGCCGACGTGGGAAGCGGTTTGCCGCGCAGCGCAATTGGCGCAAGCAGCGGGCGAATTTGATAACCGAGCCACGGACCACTTGCCGAACCCGGTGCTGATAATTCCAATTCAACAAAACTCTGCGGAAATCCGCGCCGCAGACCTTTCCATCCGTCTGTCATCGAAGCTAGCAAATGCGGTGTGCGGTCAATTCCACCTTTTACCACGCCGCGCCCGCCTTGATTTAACAATTCTTCAATCGCTTCGTGCAGAGTCGGCGCGTGCGTCCACATATTGTAGAAGGAAACGCGCCCGTCCGCATCAATCAAATATGTCGGGTCGGCAAGCCCGCCATAAACCTGATGCGCCGTGCCTTGTAAATCATCAACCAAAACCGGATACGGAATGTTTTCTTCGCCCTTAAATTTTTCGCCGTCGCGCCATTTTTGTTCAAAACTGCGATACGGCTCTGCTCCGGGTCCGGGATGCGCCTGACGAATTAAAACGTCAACAAAATTAACTTCAGTTTTCCAATTTTGATAAAGTTTTCCAAGCGGCTCGACCGAGCCGGCGGTAATCGGTCAACTGTATGAGCCGAAATGAAGAATTGTGGGCTTGCCCCGCAAATCACTCAGGCGAAACGAGTCGCCGCCGACTTGTGGCAATTCAAAATCCGGAGCAATTGCGCCCGGCTCAATGCCGCGAGCCTCGATGGTTCGCTGCACGTCGTGTAAAAGAATTTTCGTTTTGAAATGTTCAAAGTTATAATTATCTGACTTTTCGCTCTCGTCCAGATTGAGAAAGCGTTTTTCAACTTCTGTTCCCTGCATTATTTTTCCTCCCTTTTGTTCGTTGTTAATTTTCAAATAAATTGATGCGTCGCATTTCAGAACTGCAAAACGCGCTTTAAAACAAGCCGTTACGGAATGTATTTCCGCTTATACGCCTGCGCTGTCCGTTAGTTTTATTATGGCGCATGGTTAAGCTGCACGCAAACAAATTAAATTTTTTCTACAAATCCGCTCGCCGCGACTTTTCAAACAGCTTCTCAGTATTATTTTGTTTCCGGCTTTTCATTCGTACAGTCCTGCGGAATATTTTCGTCCATACCGAACAATCTATCGAATGCCATTTCGGTCTTTAACTTTCCTTTCCCGTAAACGCTTTCCAAGCCTTTTGCGCTTCCGGCAAAGTTAGCGCGGCAATGCCGAAATTTGCTAATGCGCCTGTAATACAATAGCCGCACCAAGCCTTTTCTTTCGCGGGCATTTGATAAAAATACCAACCCGCGATTACTGCTTCGACAACCGCTTTGCCCGCCGCCAGCAACGGCACTAAAGGAGTTTCCTGAGCGCGATTTTCACCGCCGAACGCGGCGATTGGAATATTCGCCGCAAGACTCGCCAGCGAAAGCGTCCCGTCCGGCACGCCGAGCGCGTATGCGGTGTCCGAAGAATTAACTTTGTCCGAATCAAAATTGTCAATCGGCGGGTCGGGCAGATGCTTGACGATACCAGTCTGCAAAAGCGAAACGGCTGTCATTGCCGCCATTCCAACCAGAGAAAGCCCGATAATAGCGCGTCTCCGTCCAAGATTCTCCGATTTTCCATTCTGCAATTCTCTGCGTAATTCTTGCGGATGCCGCCCGCCGATTACTGTTTTTACAATTTCATTTGACATAAATTCTCTCCTGCGAATTTTCGTGTTCCAAATTCAAACAGTTTTTTCTTTAATTGAAGAAAAGCCTAATCAAGCAATAATTATTCCGAAGTTCTTTCCATCAACTTCCGATTTGCTTGAATCTGTTAAAATTTATTTTAAGAAAAGCGTAGAATTTTTATTGAAAACCACAAATGCTTACAAAAAAATCAGTGGTCAATCGAATTTTTCGACCCAACTAACCACTGACCACAAACCTCTGACAACCGAATTACATATGAATCGTCAAATCGTGAACGCCTTCCGCCGCCTCCATCACTGATTCGGAAACGGTCGGGTGCGCGTGAATCGTTCTGCCTAGTTCGTCGGCGGTTGTTTCAAGCTGCATTGCGACGCAGGCTTCGGCTAATAATTCTGTCGCGTGCGGTCCGATGATGTGAACGCCGAGAACTTCGTCATATTTTTTCTCGGCGACGATTTTTACAAAGCCGTCGGTTTCGCCCAAAATACGCGCCTTGCCCGATGCCGAAAACGGGAATTTGCCAACTTTTACATCGTAGCCTTCTTCGCGTGCTTTTGCTTCGGTCAAGCCGACTGATGCAACTTCAGGATCGCAATAGGTGCAGCTTGGAACAAGCCGCAGATTGATTGGTTCAACCTTTTTGCCCGCAAGTTTTTCGACTACTAAAATGCCTTCTTTGCTGGCTAAGTGCGCGAGCCAAGGCGTGGCGATAATGTCGCCGATAGCGAAAATATTTGGCTCGGCGGTTTCGCACAATTCGTTAACTTCGACCACGCCGCGCTCGCTGACCTTTACTTTCGTGTTTTCCAAACCGAGATTTTCCAAATAAGGCATTCTGCCGACGGCGACGAGAAGCATTTCGGCTTCGAGATTGACATCATTTCCTTTTGCATCTTTGCCCGAAACTTTGACGCTCGATTTCGTCTTTTTCATCGTGTCGAGTTTTACGCCCGTCAAACATTTTATGCCTTGCTTTTTGAAATTGCGTTCGAGTTCTTTGGAAACCTCCGCGTCTTCGAGCGGAACAATCCTGTCCAACAATTCAACCACCGTCGTTTCGCAGCCAAAACGTGCATAAACCGAAGCGAACTCAACCCCGACTGCGCCCGAACCCAGCACAATCATTGATTTCGGGACTTTTTCCAATTCTAAAATCTGGTCGGAATCAACAACCTGTTTGCCGTCGGTTTCAAAACCCGGAATCGGGCGCACAACCGAACCCGTCGCAATAATAATGTTTTTTGTGTCAATCGTCTCCGTTTTGCCGTCGGCTAAATTAACTTCAACTTTGCCTTTTCCGGTAATTTTGCCGAAGCCGTTAAAAACGGTAACTTTGTTTTTCTTCATCAGATACGAAACGCCCGCCGAATTTTTTGTTACTACGTCTGATTTATATTTTTGAACTTTTTCAAAATCATAGCTTAAGCCTTCGACCTTCAAACCAAAATCTTCAAAATGTCCGGCTTTTTGATAAAGATGCGCCGCGTTAAGGAGTGCTTTAGTCGGAATACAGCCGCGCAAACCGCACGTTCCGCCGAGCCGCGCGTCTTTTTCCTTTTCGACAAGCGCGACTTTCAAACCCATCTGCGCTCCGCGCACCGCCGCGACATAGCCGCCCGGACCCGAACCGATAATTGTTACGTCAAATTGTTCTGCCAATGTTTTATCCTCTTTTATAAATTTATTCTGAATTGCCAAAAAAGATATTATAAGGAGTTAAGCGGTTTCAAGCTAGTTAAGAAAAAATACTTGCATTAAACTAAAAAAAATTATGAAACATTCAAAAGAATTTGAGAAATTGGTCGCCGATGTTAAACCGAATATCGGGGAATTTCGGTTGATGAAACTTTGGAACTGAGAGTGTTATAATCTAAAACAAGTAAAATGCAATTGAATTTTGAAACCACGATTG
>MWZA01000028.1 GCA_002050455.1 Acidobacteria bacterium 5-1
CCGTTTATCTGGATAATCTTTTGCCGGAAAGCAAAGACATTTTCGCAGAAATGGAACAATATGCCGCCGAGCATAGTATTCCGATTGCAGATCGGGAAGTTGCTTGGTTTTTAGAAATAACGGCACGAGCGATGAATGCCAAAAAGTGTTTGGAAATCGGTTTAGCGATCGGTTACGGCGCGGCGCATCTGGCAAACGGAATCGGCGACGAATCAGGAAAAGTTTTAACGATTGAACCGAGCGAGGAAATGATAGAAAAAGCGCAAAATTATCTGGCGCGGCTTGATTTTCTCGGCAAAATTGAGATTGTCAAAGGCACAGCGTTGGATGTTTTGCCGCATTTGCTTGAAACTTTCGATCTGGTTTATCTGGATGCGGTGAAGGAAGAATATGCGGATTATCTTGAACTTTGCTTGCCGCTGCTGCGCGTCGGCGGCGTAATAATTGCCGATAATCTTCTGTGGGGCGGACAAGTTGCCGGTGAAATTCATTCTGATAAAGATACCACATCAACTCTGGCTTTGCGTGATTTTAACAAAAAATTTATTAATCATCCGCAATTGAAAGCGCAAATTTTATCTGTCGGCGACGGTTTGGGTTATGGTGTAAAAATTAAATAAATTAAGTTTTTGAGAAAAACAGAGTTAGCTTGACTTATAAAGAGTTTTGGCGTAAAACTTTACCGAATTAGTCAAAATTAAATTTGTATTTTTCAAACTTAAGCATATAGATGCGGCGCGGAAGCAAAGAGAATAACTGACAAGGCGAGAGTTTAGTCAAGCCGGTTGCCTGTGCATAATCGAATAGTATTTGGCACAAAACAGCGTTTTATAAAAGAGTTCATAAACTTCAAAAAGTTAGATACTTTCCCAATCGGTCTATTTCCTATGCTTCATAACTCGCGTTGGAGGTGTTCACAGCTAATATGGCTTCCGCAAGTATTTCTTTAAAACGGCGTTCTTTTGGCGAAACCAAGCGAAAAGGCGCGTGGTGGGTTTATCCTTTAGTGGTTTTTTTAGGATTATCCGCTTTTGTTGTTTATTCGACTTGGGCGGCATTTCAAGCCGAGCATTATCGTTTCGGTCCATACCTTTCGCCATTTTATTCACCTGAACTGTTTGGTTCTTCAGAAAGTTTTTTTGGACCAAAACCCGCGTGGATTCCGGGTTGGCTGCCGTTTTCACCTGCCTTGCTTATTCTTTGGGCTCCCGCCGGTTTTCGCCTGACTTGCTATTATTATCGCGGCGCGTATTACAAAGCATTTTGGGCTGACCCGCCCGCTTGTGCCGTCGGCGAACCGCGCCGAGGTTACTGGGGCGAGCGGAAATTTCCGCTCATTCTGCAAAACGTCCATCGCTATTTTCTCTATCTCGCGCTTGTTTTTTTGATTTTTCTCGCCCACGATGTTTGGGAAGCGTTGTGGTTCACCAATCCGGCGATGGGCGAAACTTCTTTCGGAATCGGAGTCGGCACGATTGTTTTAGCCGCCAATGTTTTCTTTCTCGGCGGCTATACATTGGGTTGCCATTCGCTGCGCCATTTAGTCGGCGGCGGATGCGACCAACTTTCAAAATTTCCGGTTCGTCAAAAGGCTTATAACTGCGTTGGTTGTTTAAATAATAAACATATGGTTTGGGCTTGGTGTAGTTTGTTCGTCGTCGGGTTTTCCGATTTATACGTCCGGCTCTGCTCGATGGGAATCTGGTCGGATTGGAGAATCTTTTAATGGCGGAATATCAAACTTTCGAGCATGACGTATTGGTTATCGGAGCCGGCGGAGCCGGACTTCGCGCCGCTATCGAAGCATCGGCAGCGGGCGTTTCGGTGGCACTGGTTTGTAAATCGCTGCTTGGAAAAGCGCACACGGTTATGGCTGAAGGCGGATTGGCGGCGGCACTGGCAAATGTTGACGAGCGCGACAATTGGAAAGTTCACTTTTCCGACACGATGCGCGGCGGGCAGTATCTAAACAACTGGCGGATGGCTGAATTACACGCCAAAGAAGCACCTGAACGGGCGCGAGAATTGGAGGCTTGGGGAGCGGTTTTTGACCGCACAAAAGACGGGCGCATTCTTCAAAGAAACTTCGGCGGACATAAATATCCGCGCCTTGCTCACGTCGGCGACCGGACGGGTCTGGAAATGATTCGCACTCTCCAAGATTACGGTATTCATCAAGGCATCGAAGTTTATATGGAATGCACCGTCATTAGGCTTCTTAAAGACGGCGAGCGCGTAGTCGGAGCATTGGGTTACGACCGTGAGCGCGGACGGTTTCGATTGTTCAAAGCTAAAGCGATTGTGTTGGCGACGGGCGGTATCGGTCGGGCGTATAAAATATCCAGCAACAGTTGGGAATATACCGGCGACGGGCATTCGCTCGCTTATCACGCGGGCGCGGAATTGATTGATATGGAATTTGTGCAATTTCACCCGACCGGAATGGTCTTTCCGCCGAGCGTTCGCGGCATTCTCGTTACCGAAGGCGTGCGCGGCGAAGGCGGAATTTTGAAAAACAGCGAAGGGCAGCGGTTTATGTTCGATGATATTCCCGCCAACTACAAAGACCAAACCGCCGACGACCCGGAAGAAGGCTGGCGTTACACGCAAGGTGACAAAACCGCGCGTCGCCCGCCTGAACTCCTGACACGCGATCACGTGGCGCGGTGCATTGTTCGTGAAATCAAAGCCGGGCGCGGAAGTCCGCACGGCGGCGTTTATTTGGATATTGCTTGGATAAAGGAAAAACTTCCAAACGCTTCGGAACATATCAAGAAAAAACTGCCGAGTATGTATCACCAGTTCAAACAATTGGCTGATATTGATATTACTCAAGTACCGATGGAAGTCGGACCGACGACGCATTATGTTATGGGCGGAATTCGCATTGATGCCGAAACGCAGATGTCGAACGTGCCGGGACTTTTTGCTGCGGGTGAATGTGCCGCCGGTCTGCACGGCGCGAACCGTCTGGGCGGAAATTCGCTTTCAGATTTGATAGTTTTTGGCAAACGAGCCGGTGAATTTGCCGCCGCGTTTGCCAAAGAAAACGGTAACGATCAAATAAATGCCGAGCAAATCGAAGCGACTGCGCGGCAGAGTTTAGCACCGTTTGAGCGCGGCGACGGCGAAAATCCTTATCAAATTCAACACGATTTGCAGGCTATGATGCAGGATTTGGTCGGCATTGTGCGGAATGAAGAGGAAATGATTCGCGCTTTGGAAGGAATCAAAAAACTTTGGCGGCGAGCAGAAAATGTTTCCGTAGCTGGAAACGTAGAATTTAATCCGGGTTGGCACACCGCGCTTGATTTGAGCAATTTGCTGACCGTTTCAGAAGCAATTACTCTTTCCGCAATCGAGCGCAGGGAAAGTCGCGGAGCGCAGTTCCGCGAAGATTATCCGAGCAAAGATGAAGAGTTCAGCAAATTTAACATCGCTATTGGCAAGGATTCGGACGGAAATATGAAAATCTCTCGCGTGCCGATTCCCGAAATTACCGCCGAACTCAAACAAATTATTGAGGAGATGGGATAATGAAAACAGCGACATTCAAAATTTGGCGCGGCGACTCGCAGGGCGGCGATTTTGTGGATTACACAACCGAAATTTCCGAAGGAATGGTCGTGCTTGATGCCGTTCTGCAAATTCAGGCTGAACAGGCGGGCGACCTTGCTTGCCGTTGGAACTGCAAAGCCGGTAAATGCGGCTCGTGTTCGGCGGAAATCAACGGAATGCCAAAGTTGATGTGTATGACACGGCTTAATACTCTGCCGCTTGAAGAGCCGGTAACGGTTGAGCCGATGAAGGCGTTTCCGCCGATTAAAGATTTGATAACAGACGTTTCTTGGAACTACGAAATTAAGAAAAGAATCAAAAAGTTCAAACCGCGCCCGCCCGATGCGCCCGACGGAACTTGGCGAATGATGCAGGAAGACATTGACCGCGTGCAGGAGTTTCGTAAATGTATCGAATGTTTTCTTTGTCAGGACGTTTGCCACGTCTTGCGCGACCATCATCTGCACGAGAAATTTATCGGTCCCAGATTTTTAGTCTACGCGGCGGCTTTGGAAATGCACCCGCTCGATACGGAAAACCGCGTGGTTGAATTGCGCGAAGATTACAATATCGGTTATTGCAATATCACAAAATGCTGCACAACGGTTTGTCCTGAAAACATTACGATTACCGACAATGCGATTATCCCGCTCAAAGAGCGTGTCGTAGATGAATTTTATGACCCAATCAAAAAATTTTTGCGATTGTTTCGGTCTCGTCCGTCCGCTAAGAAATAAAATGGCTGCCAAGGCTGAAAACAGACCGAAGCGATTATGTTTAAGTTAAAACCTATTTCCACAGAAGCCGTTCCAGCGGCTCTCGAAAAGGCTGAACGCTATCGTCTGCTCAACGAGCCGGGCGCGGCAGAGAGCATTTGTCTCGACATATTGCAAATTGATCCGGATAATCAAGCGGCTCTAGTTACTCTAGTTCTAGCTATGAGCGACCGCTTTGCCAAAGATTATGCCATCGGTGATTCGCGGATTCAGGATTATTTATCCCGAATTCGTGATGACTATCGGCGGGCTTATTACACCGGAATCATTTACGAGCGGCGTGCCAAGGCGGTTCTCAGTAAAAGCGGCTCGCGCGGCTCTGAATCTACGGCTTATGAATTTTTCCGCCAAGCGATGAGTTGGTTTGAGAAAGCCGAAGCACTTCGCCCGCCTAGAAACGATGATGCATTACTTCGCTGGAACGGGTGTGCGAGAATTATCATATATAATAAACTAGCTCCGCGCGAGATGGATGCTGATTTTCTGGAATAGTCAGCAACAAAGGAAGTGTTGAATCGAATCTATTGGTTTTATCCAGCCAGCAGATAATTTCCAATCGCTGAAAATGACGGTTTTATCGCTACACTGCAAAAGCAAGTTTTTGGCGGCATCGGCAAAGTTGATGTTGCGCTTGAAAATGAAATCCAAAACTTCACTTAATTACTTGGGCTGACCTTCTAATTCTTTTGCCTTCTGGCGATCTTTGTCTGCCAGCATTTTCTCACCTTTGGCTTCGTAGGCATCAGCACGATTGTAGTAAGCCAAAGCATTTTTAGGATCAAGCTCTATTGATTTTGTTAAATCTGCTATTGCCTTGTCATATTCTTTTTTATTAATGTAATCATTGCCTCGATTATTGTAAGCCAAAGCATGTTTAGGATTAAGCTCTATTGCTTTTGAGAAGTCTGCTATTGCCAAGTCGTATTCTTGTTTATCGCTGTAGCTCTTACCTCGATTGTTGTAAGCCGGCGCATATTTAGGATCAAGTTCAATTGACTTTGTGCAATCTGCTATTGCTAAGTCGTATTCTTTTTTATCCATGTACATCTTACACCGGTTGTAGTAAGCCAAAGCATATTTAGGGTTGAGCTCTATTGCTTTTGAGAAGTCTGCAAAAGCTAAGTCGTTTTCTTTCTTATCGCTGTAGCTCTTACCTCGATCGTTGTAAATCCAGGCGGCACCTTTAGGATCAAGTTCAATTGATTTTGTGTAATCTGCTATTGCTAAGTTGTATTCTTTCTTATCGTGGTAAGCATACCCACGAGCGTTGTAAGCTAAAGCATTTTTAGGATCAAGCTCTATTGATTTTGTTAAATCTGCTATTGCCTTGTCATATTCCTTTTTATTATTGTAAGAAGAGCCACGGTAGAAGTAAGCCAAAGCATGTTTAGGATCAAGTTCGATTGCTTTTGAGAAGTCCGCAAAAGCTAAGTCATATTCTTTTTCGTAATAGTAAACATACCCGCGAACGCTGTATACCGAAGCACTTTTAGGATCAAGTTCAATGACTTTTGTGTAATCTGCTATTGCCTTGGTATGTTCTTTATTCAGAGTATAAATATATCCACGCCCCGAGTAAGCATCAAGAAAGTTTGAGTTTAGCTCGATTGCTTTTGTGTAGTCGGCGGCTGCTTGTTCATACCGCTTTTTACCCACATTAACACCGCCTCGATTGTAATATGCCCAGGCGTATTTTGAATCAAGTTCAATTGCTTTTGTGCAACTCAATAACGCTTCATCGTATTTTTCTAATCTTCGCTCTGCATAACATTTCGCTTCAAATTCTTCGGCATTAGCCGGATTCTTCAGTAAAGCAAACGCTGCAACAGCATCCGCTTTACCCTTTTCCGGCTCGTTATTTCTATAAAAAGCCGATGACCGCATTCTTAACGCAACGGCATTTTGCGGGTTCTTTGCTAACTCAACGGTGGTTTCCTGAATAAGTGCTTTCGCATCTTCATAAACCAGTTTTTCCCATCGGTTTCGTGCCTGCTGCCCGCTTGATTGTGCTGATACTGAAACATTTGTTTGGACAATAAAAGTAGCGACGACAAATAGACACCACAATCCGAGTTGTATATTTTTGTTTACCAATAACTTTTTCATATTTATTTACCACCTCTGGAAAAAGAATTATCCGGATTAAGGCTCATCGCCCATTTGAAAGCCTTCTTTAATACTTTTTTACTCTATGTAATCAAACCGCCTTCTCTTAGAAGTTTACCCTCCCACTTTCCGTTTACCTTGCGGAATTCGTATTCAAAACTCTTGCTGTGTACAAAAGCACGTCCTCTCTTTGCTTTATAGGTATTATCCAAACTGACTATAATTTTTGAGCCTTTGATTTTAAAATCGCTAAAAGATAAGTATCTGACTCCTCCAAATACTCTCGTGTGCTCGATTCTTTTGTAAATCTCGCTATTTTTCAAAAGTATAAATTTGACATCCTTTATCTTCGGTACTAAATCAGGTTCGATATTCTCTAATGAGAGAATTATCTCCAAATTACCATCAGGAAGCCTTCCATATTTAGACTCATCCTTCTTATAGCGAAGGACTTCCGTAGTCAGCATTTGCTTTATTATTTCCTTTTTATCATTGTTTGCGAGAATGATATTTTCTCGTTGAGCTCTAACATCCGAGAAACCAAATAACAAGATATACCCGGCAAGCAGGATCAAAATGCTTAATCGATTTAGCCTCTTTTGCGTTTGCATGTCAGTTTAACCAGTAATCAGTTGCATCCTGAAAGTGAATAGCCGCCAAACGAATTCATTCCTCGCGCCGCTAGCAAAACCGTTGAAAAATGTGCGATCAGCCATGCCTCATATGATTTTTGACGATGCCTGTTAGTAAGTATAAACATCTGCCTCAGTTGTAACCATCATAGACGGTTTGCCAAAACTTATTTAAGTCTCCGCCGGCGTGCTTGATTAGTTCAAGCTGGACAAGTTTTCTGCACTCGACTTTGATAAAGACCGGAATACTTTTCATTGCCAATATCCAAACATCCCAATCGTTACTGTCAACATTAACGATCACATTCAGAACGAAAGGCTCGCACCAAGAAGTTTGGAAAGCGCATCTCCGGTTTGTTTGTAATTATCGATATCCTGCAATGTAGTTTTGCAACAGGACTGAAATGTTAAATTGCGAATCGTCGGTTTGGAAGCCATAAATAATTTACCTCTGATCGTTGGAAGCACCTAGCGCCAGTTAAGTTTTGCTAAAGAACTCGCCTTGCAATCACTCTGCTTCAACCTTCAAGGCAATCCTTCACAACGTACTTTTTGCCGCTCTTACGAAAGATTACACAGTCGTCACTCTCAAACACACCAGCCATAATGCCGGTCTTGTCGCCCATGAGTCCGCCGTCGCTCAAATCCCATCCTTCTTCAAAATATGCCGGTAAGCTGTTCTTGCTTATAGGACCATTGAAAATGGCTATTGCAAACGGCGCCTTACGCTTACGCTCATTAATTAAAGCGATAGCAAAATCTTGTTTTCGGTCGCCATTAAAATCTCCAACCGCGTAGTAAGGATGATAGCCTTTGCCTCTTTCTTTGCGCGTAATTGCAAGACCTTCTTTGTTCGAGTTGTCCGCTATGGTCGCCACCCTCAATGCGAGCTTACTACTCGCCAGCCACTGCTGGACGACCTCTCTGTGTTCCAAACTCAAGTGTGAAGCGACATCTTTTTGCTGAGCCTTGACAGCTCCGGTTATTCCGCACATTAGCAAGACGACAAGTAAAAACCACCTTTGAAAACTCAACCACTGCATCCTTACTTCCTCCTTCGCATATCTTCTATTTGAAAAGCCGTTATTGAAATTTTCCATTAATCTCTTCAGAAACTCATACTCCGTGTGATCCTTGGCATGCTGCGCATTTATTTCTACAAAAGCTGCACAGAGTATCACGAAGCATGAAAATAATCTTTGGCTCGATTGCTGACCTGTCTTTTTCCTTTTGTACAGAAGCTCGATGACTGTCTAAAACAACAAAGTTACCGCCTCAGCGCGTCTGCAAAGGCTCGCGCGTTGAATTTAACACTGGTGGTAACAAAGTAGCAGGCGAATCCTACACCTTGTTTCTTTACGCCAAGCCCAAACTTTGCTTCGCCCTGCACTCCGTAGTCAGTGAGACCGTCGGTTCCGCCTTCGCCCCACACTTTGACACCGAGTTCGCCGGTAAGCGGACCCAACGGCGGAACGTCCACGCTAAGATTTTCGTTGCTGTACTCAACACCCCACCGCTTATTTTCCACGTCCACCGATATTTTCACGTTAGAATCCAGAGTATCCTCAAGATTGATATCGTTAGAGCCGAACGGCTTGAAGGATTTCTTAAAACCACCGATCTCCAGTTCGCATTCCGGGTAGAATGAGTTCTCGTATGAAGTGGCTGTCCACCTCAAACTTGAAGGTCTTTCCGGTCTTCAAATCCTTCGCCGTCACGATGCCGGTCACGCGGTCAACGGAGACAATCCTGCAACAAGGATCCCCGACCACAGACGCGGGAACAGTTGCGCCGACCAGGGGTGTGGGCGCGAATAGCAGAAGCAGCGATATGATGATAATGGTTCGTTTCATGATAGGAACTCCTTTCAGCCCGGGCTGATTTTTATTACGGCAAGCGGAATGTTTTATAAGTGTCGTAAATACATTTACGACGCAGCATAAATTTACGCGGGTTACTTATGATAAGGGCAAAAAATCTTCTTCCTTCATAAAAAGAAAAAGCAGGCTAAATGCTCATTAAAAGAAAGTGTCCTTGTAAATTAATAAGTTCTATAACAGATAAAATTTAAATTGTCAAGATAAGTTTATTTTATAATGTTATTTGAGTTTAGTTGAATTTATCTAAGTTTGGCAGACTTGGCACACTCAGGCACACAAAACAGAAAAGGGCAACCGCTAAAGTTACCCTAAACTATTATGAAGAATGGTGATCCGAGAAGGACTCGAACCTTCGACCCAATGGTTAAAAGTCCTATTCATTGATTTAATTGAGTTTAGCTGATTTCGTTTGGCTTTGTTTTATTCAGCATCTTACCGCTTTTTAGTTTATAATAGTTACATTGAGTTTTGTTAAGTTTGGCGCATTTCGCACAAATTTCGCACAAAAATTTTAGGCTATGAAAAAGAATAATCATTACAAAAAAGAAATCGAATTTAAGCTAGGTGAAGGCTATGAAGCTGAACATATAGAATTTTCCAAGTCAAACGAAGGTAAAGAATTTGGATTAACCTATACTAAATTTTCCGGCGGAGAGGGCTTTACTTTTGGCGGACCGCCGAATCCTTTTGAACGTGAAGGAAAAGAATTGCCAACGCCCGATAGTAACTTGCCTCATCAAGATTTTCATTTTGAATTTGACGTAAGATTTACGCTTAATGAATCGGAAGATATTGAATTGTTGATTGCTCAAAAAGATATGCCGACGCCTTTCAAATTTATGCTGAAAGGACTAAGCCCGAAACAAGCGCAAATGGCTTTAATTGATTTTGAGCAACGAATTTCTAATGTCATAAAAGATGCTATTTATTTTCACGCTTGGGCTTGTTATAGAAAACAAGATGAAAATATCAAAAATCGAAATGAAAGTTACGACAAAATAATGAAAAATTTAGTAACTCATTTCAAACCCTTGCTAAAGTGGAAGCGCGATAAAGTTATAGAACAACGTGAAGAAAATGGAATCAAAATTACTACGTATGACCCATTTCCAAAAGGCGCGAACCCGCAGACGAAAGCAGAAATAGAAAAAGAAAAACAGGAATTTAGAAAAGCCGTTTTTGCCGCTTTGAATGAAATAGGAAGCGGCAAAAAGACGCAACTTGACGTAGGTTTGATAGTTTTTGAAAAGGAATTAGACGCTAAAGAAGATATAGATATTGCTTCAAGAATGAAACACGCCTTGAACAAATATAATCTTAAATTCAAAGAATTGCTGGAAGAATACAAACAAAAAAAGGCGGATAATTCAATTTAATTACTTGCCAGAAATGCCCTTTGGTTTCGTTTAGATTAAGTGTCATTAGTTCAAAAGACTAATGACACTTTTTATTTTGGGAGAAAACTTATGAGTTTAGAAAAATTGATGACGGCAAAGGACATCACGGAAGTTTTCGGCATAGAACTTCAAAGGGTTTATGAATTGACGCGAAGAAAATTATTGCCTTGCGTCCGCTTGGGCAAACGGCAATACAGGTATTCACGGCAAGCGATTGAAAGATTTATTGCCGACGGCGGAAATCAGGAAAAGGAAAATAACGGAGGTAACAATGGCTAAAAAAATAGAAGCCGTTGCTGGTAACAACGGCTCAAACACATTTGATTATTTAACGTGCAATCAAAAGGCGTTTTCTGCATTTGATTATGCCGAAACCGAAGGCAAATTGCAATCAAATCTTTTGGTTGTGATGAAGCCGTCAAAGGTTATCCGTCTTTATCATTGCTTCGGCTGTGAAAAGAGTTTTTCGCCCAAAAAGATGAGCAACTGTCTTGCCGTCTGTAAAGCGTGCTATGCGTCAATTACGGCTCAAAACAAAGGCAAAGTTGCTAGAAATAACTTTGTCGAAAAGGCTTTGAACAATTTTCAAAAGTTTTTACGG
>MWZA01000215.1 GCA_002050455.1 Acidobacteria bacterium 5-1
GGTTTCAGCTATTTCCCCATCAGAATCAACTGCCGTCCTGAACTGACGATGTTCAGCTTGCGGCGCGGAAATAATTAAGACAACAAAACAATCTCAAGAGTATCTGGAAAAAGAATGTTTTTTGATAATTGGTTGGGATTAACCCGCAACTGATTGTCGGCGTTCTCGCCTTTTTTCGCAATTTGAGCAGCTTGTTGAGCAATAATACGCAACTTATTAAGTTCCCGGATTATCGGCAGCCGGTTTGAGTGAGAATACCTAAGCAAAATTGGTAATTCCACTCTCGCCCGCGTCGTATTGTTTAAATAACGCGTCGTATTGTTTAAATAATATGTCAGGTGAACCTTCTAATAAGGAGGAAAAATTAAACAAGGGAGAATGAACGAGGGAGAAAACCAATGAAAAAAATAACACAAGTGATTACCGGAATGTTAGTGCTAACATTTATGAGCGTCGGTTTCGTCGCACAGGCACAGACTCGCTCTAATAATCAGAGCCTGATGAATGACAATAGAAGTATGATGAGGGTCACTATGCGGCTTGAAACTCAAACAGACTGGTTTAAAGACAGCCTTGCCGCCGCCTTTGACAATAATCGCGTGGACGATACGGAACTAGAAGATGAGGTTATGGGGTTGGTTAAAGGTTTTGAACTAGCAGCTGACAGATATGTGGATCGGGTAGAAGATAACGAGGTGATTGCACTCGATGTTGAAGGCTTGTTAAGTCGCGCTCTTTTAATCGAGGGAATAATGTCGAAAGTTCCGGCTTCGGAAATGGCAAATCGAGATTGGACGCAGATTAAACAAACCTTAGACCAGATTACCAAAACAAACAATGTCGTCTGGGTTTGGACTTTAACCGCCAATCCGTTTTGGAAAACCGCCGCGGTCGAGCCTATCTATGACCGTCTGGACACCCGTTCCGACGAGTTTCTAAACAGTTTCAGATATGCAATTGATTTTAGTAAGTTGAACGGTACAAAACTGGAAGATGAGGCAATCGAGCTAATCAGAAAGTTTGAAGACAATATGGATATGCTGGAAACCCGCGTTGACAACGCCGGAGCGATAACATCTGTGGATATGAATAAAGTAATACAACAAGGAATGGTAATCGAAGCATTTCTGAGAACCCACAATTTATCGCCGCGCGTCCGGCGCGATTGGTCGCAGGTTAAAGCCAGCCTCAGAGAGTTGGCGATGCGCAGCAATGTTGCCTGGACATGGACTTATAAACCGGCAGTAACAAAATCGGCGAGTAATTAATTAGCTAATTCAGCTAATACAGTTAAGCAGGTAAGCAAAAATTTCGGTAGATAGTGCAGAAAGCCCGCACGAAGTAAGGATGTCTTTACATCCTTACTTCGTGCGTGTTTCCGCACTCGAACAAAAGAATATTAAAAGCGGAGAAAGGAAAAAATTATGAAAAACAAATACGGACAAAGAATAGTAAATGCATTATTGGCAGCAGTAATAGTTTGTTTTGTCGCCGGAAATGTTTCGGCGCAAGAAATGTCTGAAAATAAAGAGCAAAAAAAGGAAACTCGCATAGAGGCAAAGGCGAACTTGGTAGGCGGGCAAAACCAAAGTGATAAATTTGCTCAAACCCGTCCGCCGCGACGGTTGGTGCCTGAGATTCGCAATGAACTTTTAACGCTTCCTTATTATTCGGTTTTCGATTGGATTGAATTTGAAGTTGACAAAAAAGGTGTTGTTACCTTGCGCGGGCAGGTAACGACTCCGCCCGACACGAAATCACACGCCGAAGCGTATGTCAAAGATATTGACGGCGTAACGCGCGTCGTCAACAACATCGAAGTTTTGCCGCTTTCGCCAAGCGATGACCGTCTGCGTCAGGCACTCTATCGTGAAATTTATTCGGGTCCGCTGTTTCGTTATCAAGTCGGCAGCCTGCAATCAATTCACATTATCGTGAAAAATGGACGCGCGACGCTCAAAGGCGTGGTGGATTCCGAAGGCGATAAAAACATTGCCGGAATTCGTGCAAAAACCGTTTCCGGCTTGTTTGAGGTTAATAATGAACTTGTCGTCCGTGATGACAAAGAAAAAGTGGTGCGCTAATCGCGCCGGTAAATAAGCGCGTCAAACAATACGAAATTCGGCGCGGGCTGTTACTATTGGATTTAACTACAATACTTTGGTTCTTATCCGGTCCTGATTCAAGTATTAAACTTCGGATAACGCGATAGAAGTAATCCGAACTATTTTTAACTAGTGCTTTGTTACGTTAGTTTTTAGATTAAAAAATTTGCCAAGCGTTTTGAGTTCAAACATAAGGTTTGCTCTTTGCTAAAAGCGAGACACGATAAATCGTGAACTCAAAACTTTAAAAACTTTGGTTACAAAGCACTAGCAGGGAGAGAAAACTATGTCGAGAGATGAACGAGAAGTAATACCGCCGGTAGAACCGTATCACCGTCGTTATTGGGGCTATGCCAATCGACCGTATAACGGTTGCGGCTGTCTGTGGATGCTGGTAACATTTTTTATAATTTATATGCTGGTATCGCTTATATTTGCGCCGCTTCGTTTTGGCTATTGGTAATTAGAAGCTATCTCAAAAATAATAAACAAGCGTTTTGAGTTCAAACTTCAGTTTGCTTTCTGTTGACTAAGACACGATAAATCGTGAACTCAAAACTCCGCCGCAGTATTTTTGAGATAGCTTCTAAGTAGTTACCAGAAAATGATTTTTCGGATTGGAGCAGAGGCGGACTTTTATCTCCACAAAAGTCCGCCTCTGTTATCGTGTTTGATTAATTGAAGGAGTGAAAATGAGAAAAAATTTAGTTTTATTTTTAAGCGCGTTGTCACTGTTTTTTATTTCTGCGCCCAAATCTTCGGCGCAGCAGAAAAACAATACCGATAATCGGTTCACAACCGTAACGGTTTCGGGCGATGCCCGCGTGACGGCACAGCCCGACACGGCGATTATTTCCATCTCGGTTATTACGCAAAACCGCAATGCAACGGAAGCCCAGCAGCAAAATGCCGCTCAAACAACCGCCGTTCTCAACGCCGTCAAAAAAGTGGCGGGAAGCGCGGCGGAAATCAAGACGAGCGGTTATTTGCTCACGCCGCAGCGAGTTTATAAGGAAAATCAACCACCGACAATTTCCGGCTATGAAGCCCGCAACAGCATTACCGTAACCTTAAACGATTTGAACCGCGTCGGCAGGGTCATTGACGCGGCGACGCAAGCCGGGGCGAACAATATTGACGGCATTTCCTTCACTTTGCGCCAAGACCGCGAAGCTCGTAATCGGGCTTTGGCGGAAGCCACGCGCGAAGCAATCAGCAAGGCAAACGCGCTGGCGCAAACTCTCGGCGGGCGCGTTTTAAGAATCGCGGCAGTTGAAGAAGTCGACAGAAATCCGCGTCCGGTGATTTACACCCGGCAGGAAACCTTTGCCGTGAAAGCCGCCGATACGCCGATTGAAGTCGGAACGCTCGAAATCAATTCGCAAGTGCAGTTAGTTGCCGAAGTAGAAGTCGGCACAATTCCAAGATAAATACGAAACGATTATTCGAGGAAAATTTAATGCAATTAAAAAACATTAGAAAATGTCAAATAACAAGTAGAGTTAGCAGGTTGGTGAATACCAATTTGAATTATGTCCAGTCTTCAGATAATTAAACTTCCAAATCATCTTTTTTCGGCGAGTGTGTCCGAAGTTTGAGCGGAATAATCAACAAAGCGGGTGTCAGAAAATAAATAATAATGGCAACAATGAAGCTAAAAGGCGCGATTATTATTCCAATAAGATAAAATATCGGGGAAGAAAACTTCTCTGCATTGCTTTTCGGAAAGAATCGTCGTCAAATTCGTCGGAAGCAGATTCGGCTTTTCTCCAACCAAACCAGCGCAGGACGGCAAACGTCAAACTTGCTGAAAAAAACGACGTGCCGAAAAAAACAATTGCCGTTTCATTTTTCGGATATGTTCCTAAAACCGCCGTCGCTAAATGCTTCAATCCGATTTGTGCTGGGAGATTGGTCTTGAACTTGTTTTTCACTCATTGATTATTAAGATTGCAAATCCGCCGCAGCGTTTCAAGTTAGCACATTCAAGAATGCCCAAAATAATTTGTCTTTCCGACACGCACAATTGCAACGAACAAATCATCGTGCCTGACGGCGATATTTTGATTCACGCGGGCGACGCGACGATTCGCGGAACAATTGATGAAATTGTTCTATTTAATAATTGGTTTGCGAATTTGCCGCACCGATTTAAAATTTTCGTCGCCGGAAATCACGATTGGCTTTTTGAAAAGAATAACCGATTTGCCCGCAATCTGCTTAATAAATCAATTTATTATCTGCAAGATTCCTTTGTTGAAATTGAAGGATTAAAAATTTACGGTTCGCCTTGGCAGCCGCGCTTTTTTGATTGGGCGTTTAATCTGATGCGCGGCAAGGAATTAGCGGAAAAGTGGAAACTAATTCCCGACGACACGGATATTTTAATCACGCACGCGCCGCCGTTTGGAATCTTGGACAAAGTGCCGCGACAATATTTTATAGAAAATACGGGCTGCGAAGAATTGCGAAAGCGAGTTGAGAAAATTCTGCCGAAACTTCATATTTTCGGGCATATTCATTGCAGTTACGGCACAACGGAAAAATTCGGCGTAAAATTTGTCAACGCTTCAAATTGCGACGAAAGCTATGAGCCGACAAACGCGCCGATTATGATAGATTTATAAATGTCGGCGGGTGGCTTTGCATCCTTACGTGCGGGCTTCTGCCTTTTAAGCTGAATCTAGTATAATTAACTCAAGTTGCTAGTGCTTTGTAATCAAAGTTTTTGCACAATCGGCAAGCGTTTTGAGTTCAAACTTTAGTTTGCTCCTTCGCCCGCGCAAGCGCGGCGGAAAGACACGCCGCAAGCGTGAACTCAAAACGCTTGGGCAAATTTTTAATTTAAAAACTTACGTTACAAAGCACTAGCAACTTAGGTTAATTAGTAAATCGCCAAAGAGAGGGTTTAATATTATGAAAATTTATTTAAGCACATTCGGATTTTGGCTTCTAATTCTTGCTGTGATTGTTTCGGCAAATTGCCGTCACAATAATATCGCGCCGATTCCAAAGCAAAGCATTAACACATCTTTACCGGCAAACACGCCGCCAAATTCAAATCAGGAAAATAGAGGACAGAATATGAACCAATCAAAACTTACGGCTGTTCGGCAAGGCAGTTGGGGCGCAACGGGTATTGGGTTGGTCGTTGAAGAGAGCGGTGTCAAAATTGAATATGACTGCGCCAACGGTGAAATAGAGCGGAAATTAATGGTTAATGAAAATGGCGAATTCAGTGCAGACGGTTTTCATACGGTTGAAAGTTTTGGTCCGGTCAGAGTAGATAATCCGCCGAAACCTCAGCCGGCTCATTACGAGGGAAAAATCTCAGGCGATACGATGACGCTGAAAGTTACTTTGACAGAAACCAAAGAGAAAATTGCCGATTTTACTTTGGAACGCGGCAAAACTCCGCGCCTTCACAAATGTCTGTAAATTTTATTCCTGATGCTCCAAACGAAGTCTTGTAATTTTTAATGCTTTGCCCGTTTCCTCGTTAATTTCAATGACAACCGCGCAAATCCAAACATCGCCCTTGGCGTGGTCGGCGCGGCGTACCGGAAAATTGATAAAACGGTTGATAATGTGATTTTTGTCCATTCCGATAACGCCAGCGTAACTTCCCGTCATCCCGACATCGGTAATAAAAGCCGTGCCGCCGTCTAAAATTCTCTCGTCTGCCGTTTGAATATGCGTGTGCGAACCGACAACCGCCGAAACTCTGCCCGCCAGAAACCAGCCCAGCGCGTTTTTTTCCGAAGTCGCTTCGCAGTGCATATCAACCAGACGAATTTTGACATCTGCGGGAACTGATTTTAGGGCTTCATCAGCCGTGCGAAACGGGTCGTCAACCGGCGGCATAAAAACTCTGCCGAGCAGATTGAGAACCGCAATTCTGAAGCCGCGAATTTCGCCGACAAACAAACCGCTTCCGGGCGTTCCGGGCGGATAATTTGCCGGACGCAGAAGGCGCGGATTTTTTTCGAGGTAGGCAATTATCTCGTGTTTGTCGAAAATATGATTGCCCGAAGTCATCAAATCAATGCCGCCGTCAAAAAGTTCGTCGGCAAGCACCGGCGTAATCGAAAAACCGCCGGCGACGTTTTCGGCATTCATCGTCGCAATATCAATTTTATATTGTTCCCGAATTTCCCTGATTCTTTCTAAAACAGCGCGTCTGCCCGGACGGGCGACAACGTCGGCAATCATTAAAACATTCATAGATAAATTACGTTTAATTTTAATTTCATCTCAATATGCTAAGATATTCGGACAAAAAATAATAACAACTTGAAGAAGGATAACATTTTCATTATTAAAAAGCGTTTGCTAATCCGGCGGTTTGATAAAATCATCTTTGTTTTTTGAGCGAAAAAAATTAACTATGAGCAACGATTTCTTTAACGAAAATATTTTACAAGGCAAAGTCGCATTTGTTACAGGCGGCGGCACGGGAATCACGGGCGGCGTGGCTCGCGCATTGGCGGAACACGGCGCGAAAGTGGCAATTACTTCGCGCAAACCTGAAAATCTCGAACCAATGAAACAGTTAATTGAAGAAAACGTCGGTGAATGTTTTGCGGTTGCCGCAGATGTGCGCGATTTTGAAGCAGTAACCAATGCGATAAACAAAACTGTCGAACATTTCGGCAAAATTGATATTGTCATTAACGGTGCGGCGGGAAATTTTCTCTGCAAACCGGAAGAACTTTCGCCCAACGGATTTGGGACAGTCATTGACATTGACACGAAGGGAACTTTCAACGTCTGCCGCGCCGCTTTTGGTGAATTGAAAAAATCACAAGGACAAATCTTAAATATCAGCGCAACACTCCATTACACGGCAACCCAAATGCAAATTCATGTTTCGGCGGCAAAAGCTGGAGTTGACGCAATGACGCGGAATTTGGCGGTTGAATGGGGCAAATACGGCATTCGCGTCAACGGCATCGCGCCCGGTCCGATTGAAGATACCGAAGGCTTGAAACGTCTTTTGCCTGAACCTTTGAAAGAAAAATTGGCAAAAAAAATTCCGCTGCAACGCTTTGGCAGAATAAAAGACATCGAAAACGCCGCCGTTTTTTTATGCTCGGACGCGGCAAGCTATATCAGCGGCGTAACTTTGGTGGTGGACGGCGGACATTGGCTGACCGGAACTGCTTTTGGTTAAGTTAAAACAGGCAGAATCAATTTCAAAAAATATTATTAAATGAAAATGAATAAAAAAATTTTAATTATACTCTGGATTTCCGCTATCGCATTTATGACATACGGATGTCAGCGGAGCGACGACACCACGCCGGAAATGGCGCAGTCAATACTGAAACTGCGCGGTTTTAATTTCACGGAAGCTGATTTTCTCAGAGCCGTCAAACTTGAGGATGCGGTTGCCGTCAAAGGTTTTTTGCAGGCGGGAATTAATCCAAACGCCAAAAATGAAAAGGGAGAAACTGCTCTGACGGCGGCAATTGAAACGGGCGAGCCGAAAACCATCCGTCTTTTATTGGACACAGCCGATATAAATATGCGCGACGATTTGGGAAATTCGCCTCTGCATCTGGCTTTGAAAAAAAATGAAATGGATGTTTTCGAATCTCTTTTGGAAAAGAACGCCGATGTTAACGTGCCGGGAAAAGGCGAGCGGGCAAATAATCAATCGGTTTTGTATGTGGCGGTTTATCGAAATGATGAAGATTTGGTTAAAAAACTGCTCGAAAGGGGCGCAAATCCTAATTTAGCCGACAGCGATGGTGCGTTGCCTCTGTCCGAAGCTGTGCTTGGCTCAGATGTTAATCCCGAAATAGTTAAAATGCTGTTGGATAAGGGCGCAAATCCCGATATCCAAGAAAAGAATAAAGCTACCGCGCTGATTTATATTGCCGCAAACGCGCAAACCACGGCGCACAAACGGCGGCAAGTTATCAAAATGTTGTTGGAAAAAGGCGCGGATAAATCTATCAAAGATGAAAAAGGCAATACCGCGCTTGATTGGGCGAAAAAAAATGGTAATAAGGAAGTGGTGGAAATCCTGAAATAATCTGAACTTTACTGAGAAACGTTAGCACCCAAAATAGGTGTTACTTCAAAATCAATCTTTCCTTCTTCAAGTTCTTTCATCGCAATGCGGGTCGATTTATTTTTACGCGGATCCATCTCAACCCGCGGTTCTGCGCCGCGTTGAAGTTGTTTGCTGCGCTGTGCCGCCAAAATTATTTTGCGGTATTTTGAATCAATTTCAGGGCTTTTGTTTTCTTTTTTTGTAACTTCTTCGATAAGCTGCTCGGTTTGTTCAACCATAAATAAATTTTATTCTCCCAAGGTCTTTAAAATAGAAACATCGAAACTATCTAAAATACCTCGAATCGCCTCCGTTTGTCTAATGCGCTTTAACCTTTCCGCCAGTATTATTGTCTGTAAATCAGCAGTGGCTTTGCTAACGTCATCGTTAATAACGACATATTCAAATTCGGTGAAGCGGTTCACTTCTCCAAAAGAATTTCGCAAACGCACAAGTAAATCTGCCGGTTTTTCAGTAGCTCTGGCAGTTAAACGTCGGTTTAAAACTTCAAACGACGGCGGCAAAATAAAAATGCTGACGGCTTCGGGAATTTGTCGTCTGACATTTGCCGCGCCCTGCACGTCAATTTCCAAAATAATATCGCGTCCCAAATCGGTTTCTGCTTTTACCCGTTTAATTGAAGTGCCGTAAAAATTGTCGTGAACTTCGGCAAATTCAAGAAATTCGCCCCGTTTTATCAGATTTTCAAATTCTTTATAACTGACAAAAAAATAATCGCGCCCGTTTTCTTCACCGCCGCGCATTTTTCGGGTGGTGAATGAAATCGAATAACCGATATTCGGCACGATTTTCAGCACTTCTTTAATCAAAGTACCTTTGCCGCCACCCGAAAGTGAACTGATAATAATTAAATTGCCCTTCATATAAATCTGGGAAGTCTAGAAAGTTGGGAAGTTTTGGTAATGTTGAAAATTTAGAAAGTTTTTGCTAAGTTTCTTTTTGCTCATAACATCTTATACTCTTTTAACTTCCCAGACTTCCTGGACTTTTCCGACTTATTCCACATTTTGCACTTGTTCGCGTATTTTCTCGATCTCGCTTTTAATTAATAAAGCCGATTCTTTGACAATTAAATTATTGGTTTTTGAAGCGATTGTATTGGCTTCCCGATTGAGTTCCTGCGTTAGAAAATCGAGCCGTTTGCCAACTTCTTTTTCTTCATTCATAATAGCGCGAAATTGTTCGATATGGCTTTTCAATCGCGTAATTTCTTCGGAAATATCGCTTCTGTCAGCTAAATAGGCGACTTCCTGAGCTAGCCGCGCCGCGTCAATTTCGATTTCCGATTCGCTTTTTGACAGCAGCTTTTCGATTCGTTTGGTCAATCTTTGGCGATATTCGTCCGCGACATTTTCGCTTTCGGCTTCGATTTTGGGAAGTTGATTTTCTATTTCCGTCAGGCGAAAATTTAATTCGTCTGCCAACGATTGACCTTCAATTTCACGCATCTTTTCGAGTTCGTCCAAAGCAATTGAGCAAGCCTTTTCGATACCTTCGATAAAATCCACGCTCAAATCTTCGGCTTTTGTCTGCAGAGCATTCGGCAGACGAGCAATATAATTCATATCGGGTTCGCCGGTGAGCGAAAATTCTTCCTGCATTTGTTTTAAAGCCGATAAGTAGCCCGCGATTAACGGGCGATTTAACTCATAAACAACATCGTTTGTCTGCTCAAAGTTGATAAAAACATCAATCCGACCACGCGAAAGGCGATTTTGAATCAAATGTTTGAGATTTGCTTCGAGCGATTGCAGTTCGTTCGCTAGACGCAAATTCAAGTCTAAATAACGATTATTTACGGTTTTTATTTCGACGGACACGGCGAAATTTTCTTCTGTAACCGCGCCGCGTCCAAATCCGGTCATTGATTTCATAATTTTTTACGGATAGTTGTTTGGATTTTCAACCACCAAACCTTCATCTTGCGCGGCAGTGTTTAAATCGCTGTCGGCGGAAACGAAAATAATCGGTGATAAGCTGAGAGTTTGGCGATTTTGATTGGCTTCGAGTGCGGAAGCCAATTGAACGGCATCGTAACCGCGAAGTCTGTGTTTTTCAGCCGTTTGCATGGCGTTTTCCGTCAAGGTTGGAGTCAGATTGACTTTAACATATCTTTTTCGGAAATCGCGTTGAAAGCGATAAATAGATTTTGCTGACTTGACAGTTGGTAGAAGCAGTTTCGCCTGTCGCCTGACGAGAGCAGAGGTAACTTCCACGCCCGTAATTCTTGCTAAAATAATTACATTCTTCGCTGAAGGTTTAAGCAAATCAATTACCCATTTTGAGCCTGTTTCTTTTGTGTATCTTTTCACTAAAGCACTGCTGTTAAAGAAATAAGTTTCCATCAACGCCGCTCCCGAATAATAGTTTCCGAAAGTGGTTCGCCTTCAATTTCTATCGGTTCAAAATCATCTTCTTCATCCGTTATACCTTCGGGAATTTCACTTATAACACCTTTCGCCAAAAGATACTGCAAAAATTCTTCCTCCGTCATTTTTGGTTTGGAGTAATTATTTTCCGCACGATTTTTTAAGACGGAATCCGCGATTTGCTTTTGTTCGGGAAGCGGCAGTTTATAAATTTCGTTCAAAATTTCTTGCGGAGTCATAACTTTAATTTCCTTTTTCAAAAAATTTTAGCACAA
>MWZA01000217.1 GCA_002050455.1 Acidobacteria bacterium 5-1
TACTTATTTCGCTTCGTTTTATCGCCGGACGCAGCAGCCACGAACGAAGAAGCCGCGCGCCCATTCCGGTAACGGTTTCGTCAATTACGCCGAAAAGCGTGCGTTTATTGGTTTCGCTGCGTGATTCGACGACTTCAAGATTTTTGAGCGTTACTGCGTCCAAAACCATAAAATCGGCGGCTTCAAAATAGCTGATGTCGGAAATGTGTTCGGCGGAAGCACGCTGCGTTTCCTGCGCGTAGCGCAGACACGCGCCCGCAGCGCGAATCGCTTCCGTCTTTCCGCTAAAACCAAATCCCGATAATTCCTTGACATTTAATTGATGTTTTAAAAGATTTTCACAATCTTCCGGGTGAAACAACCAATTGTCGAGCGGCGTTAAAGTCGCGGAAAATTTATTTGAATTTGGCGGAGCAATCGAAATTACATTTTGCGAACTATGGCTGTTTACAGTATTACCAAAAGCATTTTCCACCAATTTCTGCAAAGATTCGGGAAAGAGGATTTCCCGCGGCGCGAAACTTTCGATGTCTGTGCAGATATTTGTCCAAGCATTTGCACCGGAAATTTGCGTGGCAGAAAATTCGCCGGTTGAAAGTTCGAGAAAAGCCGCGCCGAAGGTTTCGCCCGCGCCGCAAACGGAAGCCAAATAGACAGTTTCTTTTGATTCAATCAGCTGCGGGTCAACTGCCGTTCCGGGCGTGATGACGCGGACAACTTCGCGTCTGACGAGTTTATTGCCTTGCCCGGCATCTTCGGTTTGCTCGCAAATCGCCACGCGATAACCTTTTTTAACCAGCCGCGAAATATAACCAGCTGCCGCGTGATGCGGAACGCCGCACATCGGAATCGGATTTTTTGAATCCTTGTGCCGCGCCGTCAAAGTAATTTCCAGTTCCCGCGAGCCGATTAGCGCGTCGTCATTAAAGAGTTCGTAAAAATCTCCCAACCGGAAAAACAGCAGCGTTCCCGGATATTGTTTTTTTATTTCGAGATATTGCCGAAGCATCGGCGTTGCATTTTGCATAACATTTTGAGTTTTTAAGTTTGAGAATTAACGTTTAACCCAAAACTTCAATTTTATAAATTTACTTTTTCAAGTTTATAAACTGTTAATTATTAAATCTATTTGCTAAAATACCTCTTTTCAAGTTATTTTGAATCAATAAGTTTGCAAAAAGGAAAGTAACTTATCCAAATGAAATCGAATCAAAGGGCTAAATTCCTACCTATTGGAAAATAAATTTTTGGAGTTAAATTATGAAAGCAGTAAAAATTATAACGGCGTTGGGTTTTATCATTTTGTTAAATGTTATTCTGCAAATAAATGTATTCGGTCAAAACAAGGTCGAACCAAATCAGACACAAAATACAGAAAATACTAACCAAAATAAGCAAGCGGATAAGAAAATTAATTCGGCAGACAAAGATGAAGATGTTGCCGAAGATAAATCTCCTTATAAAAACAAAGCAAATGAGCGTTATCGGATTGGATATCAGGATTTATTAGAAGTTCAGATTATTCGTCATCCCGAACTTACGCAGGTCGTCAGCGTTGGTTCTGACGGGACAATTTTAATGCCGCGAATTGACCAGCCGATTTTAGCGGTCTGCAAAACTGAAAGAGAACTGGCGGAAATGGTTCGCACACTGTATTCAACCTATTTACGCAATCCATTTGTCAATGTGCGGGTAGCGGATCAAAAATCGCAGGCATTTGCCGTTATGGGAGCAGTTCAAAAACCGGGCAACTTTTTTTTAAACCAAAGAGTTCGTTTATTACAACTGCTGGCATTAGCCGGTGGTCAGGACGTAGAAACAGCAGGTTCAAAAATTCAGATTGCCAGAACCGGAAATCTGGTCGGCTGCAGCGAAGATAACGAGATTACTAATGAAGATGGCGAAGTAAAGTTTATTAGTTACGACTTGAATGATGTATTAAAGGGTAAGGAAAATCCTTGGATGCAGCCCGGCGACATCGTGTCGGTTTTAGAAGCGGATGAAGCCTATGTCGTCGGAAATGTTTTTAAACCGGCTAAAGTTTCGCTCAAAGAACCGGTTACACTAACGCAAGCCATTGCCATTGCGGGCGGGCTTGATGCCACTGCTAAAACCAACAAAGTCATTATTCAAAGACAGGAATCGGGAAGCTCAGCTAAAATCGAGTTGAGGTTTGATTTAAAGGATATCAGAGAAAAGAAAATCCCCGACCCGCAATTGCAGGCAAATGATATTGTCGAAGTTACAAATGACAAAGTTAAATCTGTCCGTAACGGTTTAATTAAGGCTCTACTCGGAGGAGTTCCAAATATTTTTTATAGATTTCCCTGATTATTATGAAAGACAGTCGAGAAATAATTCATAAAAAGGTTGAAGCGATGGACATTGAACATCAGTTTGAGCCGCAGATTCCTGCCGCAAACGGCGGTTACGGGGCTTATCGTGAAGATTATGCTCAAGAAGGTTTTCAGTTTGTTGCCTATTGGCGAATTATTAGAAAAAGATTCTGGCTGGTGGTCGGAATTGCCGTCTTACTGACGACTTTGGCGGCTATTTATGTGGCGCGAAAGCCTGATATCTATGAGGCGCGCGGGAAGGTTCAAGTTGATTCGGAACAAGCCAATCCGGACTTGATAACCAGCGACCGGCGTTCTTCGGTTTCAAGCCAAGATTTGTCATATTTTAATACGCAGCTGCAGCTTCTCAACAGTGAGAGTCTGCTACGCCGGGTTGTCAAGGAATTATCTCTGGACAGCAATCCTGAATTTCAAAAAGCCAAAGCCCAGGAGTCGGTTTCGGCTTGGAGATCTATGCTGAAAGCTGTCGGGCTTACCAATTCCGATAATAAAAAGAAAGACAGCGCGGTTGATGAAGTGTCGGTTGCGTCAAGCACGAATCTGGCTTCCTCTGAAGATATTGCCGAAGCAGTCCGGTTGTCGCCCTACATTGAAATAATCAAAAAAAATCTGGTGGTTGAGCCGGTCAGAGAATCGCGCACGACCAATAAAGACACGCGCTTGATTGAAATTGCGTATCGGCACACAGACCCTAAACTAGCGGCTTTTGTCGTCAACGGCATCAGCGAGATATTTGCTTTGGAGAATCAGGAAAAACGCACCGGGACAAGCAGTAAAACCAACGATTTTTTACAAAAACGAATTGCCAATCTTCAATCGGAAATTAAAAACGGCGAAATAAAACTGGTGGAATTGACCAGAGATTTCGGTATTCTCAAAACCGATAACGACCAAACAATTGTCATTGACCGGCTTGCCGGATTAAATAAACAACTGCTTGATGCGGAAAACGACCGGAAAAACGCCGAGGCAAAATATCTTGCCGTAAATAGGTCGCCGGAGAGTATAAATGCTCAGGTTGAAGATAAAATGGCGCGATATATTACGGAAAGAGAAAATAATATCCGGGCATTAATAATTGATACTCAGAAAAAAATTGCCGAAAAAAAAGCCACCCGCGAAAAACTTCTGGTTGAATATCTCCCGGCGGCGCAGGAGATTAGGGAGTTGGATAATGAAATCAAAACTTTGCAGGATGAAATAAATAAGGCAACCAGAGCCAATCAGGAAGATTTGGATAATTTCCGCCGTCGGACGGCTCAGGATTTATTAGAAGGTTTAAAGACCGATTATTTAAAAACAAAAGCGCAGGAAGACAGCATTCGCGCCGCTTACAATGCACAATATGATCAGGCGCAAGGTCAAAACCAATCGGGTGTTTCGTTGCGGCTTCTGCAGCAGGAAATCGAAACAAAGAATGGATTTCTTGAAAATCTCATCAAACAACAGCGTGAGAACGATGTTATCGCGGTTGGAACGGACAACAATATCAGCGTCGCTGAGATTGCCATTCCGCCGGAAATTCCGGTTGCCCCGCGCCGTGTGATGACTGTTTTAGCCGCTTTGTTTTTGTCAACTCTGTTTGGAATGGGTTTGGCACTTTTTCTGGAATATCTGGATGACACAATCCGCACGACCGAAGAAGTTGAAAATTATCTGCAGCTTCCGGCTCTGGCAGCTATACCGCGAATTGATTCGATACCGAAACGCCGTCTTTTATTGGTTGGGGCGAATGAGGACGGAGATGCAAATCCGGCAACCGATTTGTTAATTCACAACGATTCACGTTCTTCATTATCAGAGGCTTACCGGCAGCTGCGAACTTCGATTTTACTTTCAACCGCCGGACACGCGCCCAAATCTCTTTTAATCACATCGAGTCTGCCCGCCGAAGGCAAAACCACGACGGCTGTCAATACGGCAATCAGTCTGGCGCAAACCGGTGCGAATGTGTTGATAATTGATGCTGATATGCGCCGTCCGCGGCTTCATTCGATTTTCAATATCAGTAATGCCAAAGGTCTCAGCACGCTGCTTTCATCCGAATTAGCGGATGAGAGTATTTTGAGCGTGATTGGTTATGATAAAGAATCGCGGCTCAACTTGCTAACTTCGGGACCCGTGCCGCCAAATCCGGCAGAATTGGTCGGGTCGGAACAAATGTCTAATCTGCTCAAAATTATGCAGAAACATTTTACTCACGTAGTTGTGGATTCGCCGCCGATAGCTTCGTTCACCGATGGTGTTTTGATTGCCTCAATGGTTGACGGTGTAATTTTGGTCGTTCATTCGGGTAAGAGTTCGCGGCAGGTGATTCGCCGCTCTAAACAATTGCTGCAGGATATCGGCGTTAAAATTTTCGGTGTCGTATTAAATAATGTCGATCTGCGTTCCCAAGATAATTATTACTATTATCAAAGTTATTATCATCGAGACAATTATCGGCAGGACAACGAGTAGTGTTTCACCGCAAGGACGGACATCTTGCCCGCGCTTCCGTTGAAAACACGAAAATGGCTTTTTGAATTCAAAATAAAAATTAAATTATTTATTGACCTTTGGCGCATTTATTGCGGACAAAATGCCTGTGTTCCCGATAAAATCGTTTAATTTATCGTGCTGATTTTAGAGTTAAAAAACAAAAGAAAATTTTCACAAATTTAGTATGGAAAAGCAAAAAAAGGTTTTGGTTACGGGTGCGGGCGGCTTTATCGGCAGTCATCTGGTCGGTTATTTGAAGGATAAAGATTATTGGGTGCGCGGAGTTGATTTGAAATATCCCGAATTCGGAGAAACGGATGCAGACGAGTTTGAAATTTTAGATCTGCGGCGTTGGGACAACTGTTTGCAGGCGACGCGAAATATCGACGAAGTCTACGCGCTTGCCGCCGATATGGGCGGAATGGGTTTTATTTCCGCCCATCACGCGCAAATTCTTTACAACAACTCGCTGATAAATCTGCACACGCTCGAAGCCGCGAAAACAAACAGTATCAAGCGTTATCTTTATACATCGAGCGCGTGTATTTATCCTGAATTTTTACAAGAGCAAACCGATGTTCAGGCATTAAAAGAGGAAGACGCTTACCCGGCGCAACCGCAAGACGCTTATGGTTGGGAAAAACTTGTTTCGGAAATTCTCTGTATGCACTACCGAAACGACTACGGCATCGAAACGCGGACAGTTCGTTTTCACAACATTTTTGGCGAAAGAGGAACTTGGGAAGGCGGACGCGAAAAAGCACCGGCGGCGATGTGCCGCAAAATTGCCGAAGCGAAATTAGACGGCAAAACGGAAATCGAAATTTGGGGCGACGGCGAGCAAACGCGCTCGTTTTGTTATATTAATGATTGCGTGGAGGGAATTTATCGCCTGATGCGCTCGGATTTTCACGAACCGCTCAATCTCGGACAAGACCGAATGGTAACAATCAACGGGCTTGCCGACATTATCGCGGAAATTGCCGGAGTTAAAATCAATAAAAAACATATTGACGGACCGCAAGGCGTGCGCGGCAGAAATTCAGACAATACAAAACTGCGCGAAGTTCTCGGTTGGGAGCCGGAAATTTCGCTTGAAGTCGGATTGGCATTAACTTATAAATGGATTGAGGAACAAGTCCAAAATAAAAATGAGAGTAACTCAAACCAAGAAGTATTTTCTCAGAGCGTAGTATCTTGATTTTTCAAAATGATGAGTAGTGAATTTGCAGAAACTTCAATAACCCAGGTTCAAGATTATTGGAATCGCCGTCCGTGTAACATCCGGCATTCAACAGCTGAAATCGGAACAAGAGAGTATTTCGACCAGGTTGAGGAGCGAAAATATCTGGTTGAGCCACATATTCCGGCTTTTGCTGAATTTGAGCGTTGGACAGGCAAGAAAGTTTTAGAAATCGGTTGTGGTATCGGCACAGACACAATGAATTTTGCTCGCGCCGGAGCAGAAGTTACGGCGGTTGATTTATCCGGTGAATCGTTAAAGTTGGCAAAAAAAAGAGCCGAGGTTTTTGGTCTTTCCGACAGAATTAAGTTTTATGAAGTCAATGCCGAAAAACTTTCCGAATATATTCCGCCGCAAAAATATGATTTGGTTTATTCGTTTGGCGTAGTTCATCATTCGCCGCATCCCGAAAAAATTATTGAACAAATTCGTGAAAATTTTGTTCATTCGGGTAGTGAATTAAAGTTGATGGTTTATTATCGATATGCCTGGAAAGTATTATGGATAATGTTGACTCAGGGAAAAGGGCAATTTTGGAAACTCGACAGATGGATTGCCGAACATTCCGAAGCCCAAACGGGTTGTCCCGTAACTTACTCCTACACGAAGAAAACAGTTAAAGATTTAATCGGAGAAGGTTTTGAAATAAAAGAAAATTATGTCGAACACATATTTCCTTATAGAATTAAAGATTATGTAAAATACCAATATGTTAAGGAATGGTATTGGCAAATACTTCCTCAAGGCGTTTTTCGTCAACTGGAAAAAAAACTTGGCTGGCATCTTTGTATTACAGCTAAAGCAAAATAATTTTTGGTAAGGATTTATAAACAAAAACATAAAATGATTGAAAAAGTTTCGGTAATTGGGTTAGGAAAATTAGGAGCAAGTATGGTTGCCGCGATTGCCAGTCGCGGCTTTGAAGTTATTGGTGTTGACGTTCATCAAAAAACGGTTGATGCGGTCAATCAGGGACGCGAACCGGTGCAGGAAACCGATTTGGGAAAATATATTTCGGAAAATAAAGAAAGGATTCAGGCGACAATGAGCCACGAGGAAGCGGTTTTAAATTCTGACATTTCCTTTGTTATTGTGCCGACTCCAAGTGATGAAAAAGGTTCGTTTTCGCTTCAATATGCGGCGTGGGCATTTAAGGAAATCGGCAAAGCGGTGGCGAAAAAAGATGGTTATCATATTGTTGTTTTAACTTCGACGGTTCTGCCGGGCGCAACCCGTTTCGGTCTTTTGCCGATTTTGGAAAAGGAATCCGGCAAAAAATGCGGCAAAGATTTCGGTCTTTGTTACAGTCCTGAATTTATTGCGCTTGGCAGCATTATTCGAGATTTTCTAAATCCTGATTTTACATTATGCGGCGAATTTGACGAGCGATGCGGCAAAGAGTTGGAAAATTTCTACTCAAAAGTAATGTTCGACAATCCGCCATGCAAACGAATGAGCTTAGAAAATGCCGAACTGACAAAAATTTCAGTTAATACTTTTGTTACAACAAAAATAACTTTTGCCAATATGCTGGCTGACCTGTGCGAAAGAATTCCGGGCGGAGATGTTGATGTCGTAACGGACGCGCTCGGCACTGATTCGCGTATCGGGCGTAAATATCTGACTGGCGCACTCGGTTACGGCGGACCTTGTTTTCCACGTGATAACGTCGCTTTAAGTTATATGGCGCGAATGTTAAATTCTTGCGCCGATATTGCCGAAACAACCAACCGCGTAAATCGCTCAATGGCGGAAACAATAACCGATAAACTTCGTCCGGTGATAAAGCAAGGTCAAACCGTTGCTATTTTAGGATTATCATACAAACCGAGTTCGCATGTTGTCGAAGAATCGCAAGGCATTTATCTGGCGAAAACCCTTTCCGAAGCCGGTGCAAGAGTCGTCGCATATGACCCGTTAGCAAATGAAAGTGCGGAAGCGGAACTGAAAGGGAAAATTGTGATTTTAGATTCGGCAAAAAAATGTCTGGAGCAAGCCGATGTGGTTTTAATAACAACAGCTGACACTGAATTTAAGCAATTAAAGTCAGATGATTTTGCCGCCGACGGAAAAAAGATAATCGTTTATGATTTTTGGCGAATTCTGAAAGATGATCTCTCAAATAAAGAAAATATCAGTTATCACCCAATCGGTTGCAGTGATAATAGTGAATTACAGGCAAATTTCTTAAGTGAACTTTGGGGAAAGGAAACTAATAATTTGTCGAAAGCGGAAAGTTTGTAAAAAGTGAAAAAAGTCGAAATAATTACGCCGGTTCATAATCGACGGGAAATAACGCTTTTGTGTCTGCGAAGTCTTTCCCGAATAGATACGGAAAGTCTGAATGTTCATACAATAATAGTGGACGATGGTTCGACTGACGGAACAAGTGAAGCAATTAAAAAAGAGTTCCCAAAAGTTGAACTTATCAAAGCTGATGGAAATCTTTGGTTCACTGAAGGAATGAATGTCGGTGTTCGCGCTGCTCTAAAGCATAATCCCGATTACGTTTTGATGATAAACGACGACCAAGTTTTCGATTCAAAGTTTTTACAATTTATGGTGGAAACGGCGGAGAAATATCCGCGTTCAGTAATCGGTTCGCTGCTTTTATTGTGGGACGCGCCGCACAAACTATTTCAAGTATCACCGAAATGGGAAACTTGGCAAGGCGGTTGGCAACTGTGGGAAGAGCAGACGATTTGGACGATTCCGAAAATACCTTGGGAAGTCGGAATCATTGTCGGCAATTGTGTTTTAGTTCCAGTTCAAGCAATTTTTGAAGAAGGTTTGATGAATTCTAAACGCTATCCGAATTTCGGCGATGCCGAATATACGCCGCGCCTCAAGAAAAAAGGTTGGCGGCTTTTGATTGAGCCGCGGGCGCGGGTTTTTTGTCAGCCGAACACAATTCCGCCGAAAATTACCAAAATGCCTTTGAAAAAGAAACTTGACGCGCTTTTTTTTAATCTCGGACATAATCACAATCTAAGGCGAAAATTTTATATGCACCTAGACAGTGCGCCGACAAAGCTACAGGGATTTATTTCTTACTGGATTTTCTTTGCGCGGACAGCTTGGCAAAAAGTTTTAGGGAAATCTCCTAAACGATGTGAAAAAGATATTTCCGAAATATTTGTTAATGCTGTGGTAAAAGATTAGTTATTCATTGTAAATCTTGAAAGCATAAGAAGATAAAAAGTTTAATGATAAATTACTTTAACAGTCGGCAAACTGACTCATAATCTAAGACTTGAACAAATTATCCCAAAAAACATCAGACAAGAATACACCAAACAAATTTTATTATGTCTGGAATTATTTGGAATGGGGTGGCGCACAAGTTTTGTTTTTTGGTTTGATGAAAGAAGCCAAAAATTTTGGGGAAGTTGTGGCAATAATGCCTGCCGGTTCAAACAAACAGCTACTTAAATTTCTGGATAATCTTAAGGTTCGGTATGAATTTGTTGATTCTCATTTGGACGCAAAACCCGCTTTGACGCTTAAACGAAAATTGGAAAGACATTGGAATAAATTTTTCGACGAGTTGAGTTTTATTCGATATTTAAATAAATTGGATTTAAAAAACAACGTGGTTCACACCGAGTTTGCACCGTGGCAATCCTTTATCCTGCTTCGTTGGCTTTGCTCAAAGACTCAAGTTTTTGTGACGATGCACAATTCTCTGCCGCCGGTTCCGCGATGGCGTTATTTTCAATGGCGAATAAAATTTTGGCTGCTCACGCGCTCGAAAAATTTTCATATTTTTACCGCCAATAAAGATACGAAAGAAAATTTGCGAATGCTTGTGCCGCCCGCCAGTTTTGATAAAATCAAAGTAATTTACGCAAATATAAATCCCGAGGAAGTTGAAGAAGCCTTAACCGATAAATTAAATCGGGCAGAAATTTGCCGAAAATATAATCTGCCGAAAGATAAATTTATGGTTTTTTGCGTCGGGCAGTTTATTGACCGAAAGGGACGTTGGATTTTTTTGGGGGCGGCAAAAAAATTACTTCAAAAAAATCACGATATAGCTTTTGTTTGGATTTCAAATTCAAAACCGAGTGCGGAAGATTTGAAAAAAGCAGAAAGTTACGGTCTTGGTGAAAATTTTACTTTAATAACCTCCGACCAAGTCGGCACCGAGCATATTGATTTATTTAAATTAATGCGGTTGGCTGATGTTTTTGCTTTGCCGAGTTATTTGGAAGGTTTGCCGATTTCAATAATCGAAGCGATGGCACTCGGCATTCCGACAATTTCAACCGACATCAACGCCATTCCCGAAGCGGTTAAACATCTCGAAACAGGTTTATTAATTGAACCGGGAAACAGCGAAGCCTTGACAAATGCAGTTGAACTGTTGAAAAGCGACGCGAATTTAAGAAAGAAACTATCAGAAAACGGACGCGAATACGTTTTGGAAAAGTTTAACGAAAAAGTTGTCGCAAAAATCGCCGTCGAAAATTATATCGCCGCTTTGCGTTACGAAAGTGAATGATAACCGGTTTTATTTAACCTGAGTTCGAGATAAGAAAGAATTAGAGAAAACTCACAATCACAAGATAGAATTGAGTTTAGCAAACCAAACTAATCTTAGAAGGAGTTTTCTCTATGGATATTCTAACCGTTTTTTGTGAAAT
>MWZA01000137.1 GCA_002050455.1 Acidobacteria bacterium 5-1
ATCTGTTACTTGCTTTTACCGAAGTGTTTTCAAGTGATAGAATACTTTAAGAAGTTCAATCAATAACACTCCATAATACTAGGTAATTATAAGTAAATAAAAGAGAAAATGTTCACGGGAATTATAGAAGAACTCGGAAGAATCGTTTCGCTCGAAAAGGACGCGGGCGGCGCAAGGATAAAAATCTCGGCGAAAGTCGTTACAAAAGATACCAATGAAGGCGATTCGATTGCCGTCAACGGCGTATGTTTGACTGCTCTGAATGTTAAGCCGGATTCATTTACAGCGGACGTTTCGGGCGAAACTTTGCATCGCTCGACTTTGGGCAATCTAAAAATTAATTCTAAAGTAAATCTGGAACGCGCAGTTACGCCTCTTACGAAATTGGGCGGACACATCGTGCAAGGTCATGTTGACGCACGCGGAAAATTTCTGCAAGTCGAACAAAACGGCGATTTTTGGACGGTTCGCATTTCTTATCCAAAAGAAATTGGGCAATATTTGGTTTATAAAGGCTCAATTTCGGTTGAAGGAATCAGTTTAACGATTGCAAATTTAACCGATGATTATTTTGAAATTGCCGTTATTCCGAAAACTTGGGAACTGACAAATCTTTCGAGTTTAAAGAACGGCGACGCGGTAAATCTGGAAGTTGATATAATTGCTAAATATGTTGAAAGAATAATGCTTTACGGCAAAGCGGAAAAGAAAACTGAAAGTATTACAATGGAAAAACTGCAAAAACTCGGTTTTGCGTAAGAAACGCCGAGATTTATTAAATCTCGGCGTTTTCGGGTTTGTTAATTTTGTTTGTAGACGCGGGCAAACTTCAAAAGATTTTGCTTTGTTTCATCAAAGAATATCAGGTAATTTCCTTTAATTTTATATTTGTCCGTTTTATCAATCACGCTGAAAAAAGTATTTTCCTGTTTCATCAGGTCGTCATCGGTACACGCCATTTTGGTTGAAATTATCGGCTGAAAATCAATTTTCTTTTTGTCTTCGAGTTTGTAAGTCGTCGAATAGCGATTACAGCCCGCGTTGCCGGACATTCTGTTTCCTTCGCCGAATATCAAAGTTGTTTTAATTTCTTTATTGAAAACAACCTTATCGCCATTCTTTTTGGCTTTTACCAGTTTCCATTCGCCTTCCAAAGTTTGCGCGTTAATTCCGATAAACATCAGACCAGCGAGTAAAACCAGACTAAAAACTTGAATTGATTTTTTTATATTCATATTATTTCCTCTCTTATTATAAAATACAGAATAAGTCTGCATCACTACAACGACCCGAAAGAAAAAACTTGCAAATGATTGAAATTTTACAAGCCGAAACAACTAAGCAAATCGAAGAAATTCGCCAAATTTTCCGCGAATATAAACAATGGCTTGGTCTTGATTTGTGTTTTCAAGGTTTTGAAACGGAACTTGCAGATTTGCCCGGAAAATATGCCGAACCTGACGGCAGGCTCTATTTAGCTGATGTTGACGGAAAAACTGCCGGTTGTATCGCGCTCAGAAAACTTGCAGACGGCGTTTGCGAAATGAAACGGCTTTTTATCAGAGAAGATTTTCGCGGTTTGGGTTTGGGAAAACTTCTGGTTGAAAAACTGCTTGAAGAAGCGCGTTTAATTGGCTATGAAAAAATGCGGCTTGACACTTTGCCCGTCAAAATGGCGACTGCCGTTAAAATTTACAGAAATTTCGGTTTTGAAGAAATCCGGGCGTATTATGACAATCCATACAAAGAAACGCTTTTTATGGAACTTAAACTTTAACAATTTTCAAAGCAAATTTTACTGTCCGGCTTGAAAAGGTCTTCCATAAATTTCCTGAAAAACCCAACCCAAAAATCTGACTTCCGCCGTGCAGAGTGCTTCGAGCCAGCAACTCGAAAGATATAAACGTCTTTCCAATTTTGACGGAATTTTTTGGGCTTCTTCAATGTGAGATTTATCTTTTTCCAGATTATAACTTCCGGCAATCTGTTCATTGGTTTGTTTGGCTTCGCCCAAGGCTTGCAGAGCGTCCGAAATCCAGCTTTGCAGTTTATTTTCCGAATCATTTTCGCCCAACGCCTGAAAAACGCCGATGGCAAACCGCGACTCGGCATTTTCAAACGGATAAGTTTCAATATTGTTTGCCGCGTCGTCAGCTTGTTTCCACTGAAAAAGTTCTTCAACTTGCGGATGTCGGACAAGCGCAACTCGCGGGTCGTAATTCAAAAACCATTCAAGCAAATCGGCTAAAGAGTTAGTGTTAATGCCGCCGTTCGGAGTTTTTTGCAGCTTCGGCGGTTGATTTTCTTGCGTTTGTGCCATTTTATTATAAATTTACATACTTGATTGTCGCCAAGCCTTTTTATCCATCGAAACCATAATTTCAATATAATCTCCGAGAGAGCCATTTTCATTTAACCACCAAAAATGCCAGACAGAACGTTTTTCGTTTTCCGAGCCGTATTGAATTAGTCGGACTTGCCACAAATAATAATTAGAATTATCAATTTTTTGCTTTTCAATAAATTTTTCCATTACTTTTATTGCATCCTGCATTGAAAGTTTCGGTTTTAAATCGAATTTGCTTTTTGGAAGTTCAACAACTTCTTCCGATTCCTTTTCTGGTGGTGAAGTTTGACTAAAAACAATTTGGCAAAAAAGCAAGACAGTAAAAAAGTATAAGAAAATTTTTATAAATCACCTCATAAATTTAGATTAAAACTCGCTTGAATTTCTCCTATTATATCACCGCGCCGGTTTTCTATTGTTATCGGCGAAAATTGTTTAAGCGTTTCGCCGTCTAAAATTCCGAGTTGCCGCAAAAGTTCGATTGCCACGACGGGACGAGCGCGTCTGTCTTCGCCGTCTTCAATTTTAAAAGCGATTCCCAAACCTTTTTTCCATTTCGGCGACGGCAAAATGCCTGCGACATAAACGCCTTCCGCGCCGACTTTTGAGATGATTTTGCCGCGCAATGTTTGCATAATTATTGTGTCAAGCCGTTCAGTTCCGCCAATCATTTCGGGATAATTTATCATCGCCGAAACGATGCACCGACACGCTTCGCGCCACTGTTTATCAAAGAAACTCGGCGGAAAAACCAGCCGCGCAAAACTTTTTGCCATTGCAGAAACCGGTAGAGCAAAATTCGGCGCGGCGCAGCCGTCAATCCCGATTTTTATTTCATTTTTCGGAATATCAGTAAATTGCGAAACGGTTTCTAAAATTTTTTGTTGAATCGGATTTTCCAAATGTTCGTAAGTTTGCGCGTCTGCGCCGATGTGTCTGGCAAGCGCGAGCATCGCGGCGTGTTTGCCAGAACAGTTGTTGTGCAGCTGCGTCGGTTTTTCGCCCGCCCGAATCATTTTTTCAGCAGTTTCTTTGTGAAATGGAAGTTGCGTTCCGCATTGCAAATCCGATTCGCTCAAACCGATTTTTCGCAACATTTTTTCGACGGTTTCAGTGTGAATTTTCTCACCCGAATGCGAACCGCAAGTCAGCGCGATTTCCTTTTCTAGGAAGTCGAACGCTGAAGCCGCACCGCTGGTCAGAAAGGGAAACGCTTGAAAAGGTTTCGCTGAAGAACGAAAAAACGTAATGATTTCGGGATTGCCAAGCGATGCAATCGTCTTACTGTCGCCGTCCGCGACGATTAAATGTCCGCGATGGATTGATTCGACGATTTCGCCGCGAATGACTTTGGCTAAAATTTCGGATTTCATAATTTGATTCGCTGCAGAAGCAAAGAAAATACGAAAAAAATTAACAGGATAGACAGGATATGCAGGATAATACAGAAGTTATTGTTAAATCTTTCTTCTTATCCTGTCTATCCTGTTTGAGTTTATTTTACCGCACTCAACATTTCTTTTGCGTGCTGCCGCGCCGTTGCGGTAATCTCTTTGCCCGTCAACATTCGCGCAATTTCTTCGACTTGTTCGTTTTCGTTTAATTCTCTCACGCCAATGTTTGTCCGATTTTTCGCCGTTTCCTTTTCAACTAAAAAATGCTGGTCAGCCAAAGACGCGATTTGCGGCTGGTGCGTAACGCACAAAACTTGCTGCGTTTTTGCCAATTCCTTGAGTTTTAAGCCGACGGCTTCGGCAACTCTTCCGCCGATTCCCGCGTCAATTTCGTCAAAAACCATCGCTTTTTCGACTTCGGAAAGTTTCGCCGTCGTCTTCAAAATCAGCATTAAGCGCGAGGCTTCGCCGCCGGACGCAACTTTTGCAATTGGTTTGACGGATTCACCGACATTTGCCGAAAAATAAAACTCAACTCGGTCAAAACCTTTTGCGGTAAAAGATTTTATCGCGGCTGTTTCGTCCTGTAAATTATTTGGCGCGTCAATCCGCACTTCAAAACGCGCTTTTTCGAGCGCAACCGCTTTCAGATTTGCTTCGATTTCCTTCTCGAATTTTCGCGCCGCTTTCTCGCGTTTGTCGTGCAGTTCCAATGCGATATTCAGATAATCTTCACGCGCTTTTTGCAGCTTTTTTTGTAATTCCCTTTTGCGCTCTTCAGAGGTTTCGATATTTTTCAGGCGTTCTTCCGATTCGCGGAAATGCTCCAAGACGCTTTCGACGCTTCCGCCGTATTTACGTTTCAGACGCGAAATTTCCGCCAACCTATTTTCAATTTCTTCCAATCTTTCGGGCGAAAATTCCAGACGATTGCGAAAATCCCGCACCGAAATCGCTAAATCTTCCAAAACCGCCTGCGCCATCTGCAGACTTTCGGCGTATTCGCGGAAACTCGATTCGTATTCGGTCAATTCCGTAATTCTCTGCACGGCTTTGTCCAGCGTCGAAATCGTCGCTTCTTCATTTTCATAAAGCAGCAAATAACTTTCGTCGCTCAAAGTCGAAAGTTTTTCGACGTTGTTCAATCGTCGTTTTTCTTCTTCGAGTGCTTCATTCTCACCGATTTTCAAATTTACTTTTTTAATTTCATCAACTTGAAACTGCAAAATATCGAGCAGTTGAAGTTTTTGCGCTTCATCTGCCTTCAGACTTTCGATTTCTTTTGCAATTTGCGCTAATTCTTTATATTTTTCGGCGACATTTCCGCGCAAAGTTTTTAAGTTTGCATATTCATCAAGCATTTCAAGATGAGTTGCGGGATTAAACAGCGTGGCTTGTTCGCCTTGCCCGTGAATGTCAACCAGAAACGCGCCGATTTTTTTCAAAAACGCCTGCGTAACAAGTTGATTATTAACGAAAATGCGGTTGCGTCCGCTTGCCGTAAGCTCGCGCCGCACGATTAAATCAATTTCGCGTTCATCGTCCAATTCAATTCCGCTTTCTTCAAAAACCGCTTGCAAATTTTCGTTGAAAAAAATGTTGAAAAGTCCTTCGATTTGCGCGTTTGATTCGCCTTCCTTTATCAAATCGGATGAAACTCGTTCGCCGGTGAGCGCGCCCAAACTGTCCACAATTATTGATTTTCCCGAACCTGTTTCGCCTGTCAAAAGGTTTAAGCCTGCGGCAAATTCGAGTTGGAGCTCGTCAATCAGCGCGATGTTTTTGATTTTGAGCAGACTTAACATATTGAATTAGATTATAGGAAAATTTCACCACAGAAACACAGAGAACCCAGAGGGAAATTTAAACCGGATTGACAAAATTAAAATTTAATTTGTGCAATTCGTGTAAGCGCACGGCTGTAAAATCTCTGCGTTCTCGGTGGTGTAAATCTTATTTTAATTTAGGCACAAGTTCTTCGCCTTTTACCCATCTGCCTAAACTAAAAATCGCGTCCGGCGGATAAGTTTTTTCCAAATCGGCGGCTTTCCAATCAATCTGGCGCGTTTTTTTATAAAACATAAATTCACCGCTTGAGCCGACACGCACAAACCCATATCTCGGCGCAATGTAGAAATTGCTCGCGTCAAATTCTTCCAAACCTCTGTAAGCCGATAAATCGCCGATGCTCCGAATATACGTCGGCGCAATAAACGCGGCGCGGTGACGTTGCATATTGACCGCGACGTCTGCCGTGGTGATTACGGGCGGTTCGGTGATATTAACAATATTTGCTCGGCGAAAAATCGTATCGTAGATTCTGCCTGAACTGTTAAACGGTATTGATTCATAAACAGACGGGTTTGCCGTTTTCTCGCTTCCGTCAACGAGTGCTTTGAAGGCGGAAAGAAACGCGACGAAGTTCATTTTGACCAAAAACATTTCGTCTTTGCCATAAAGCGCGCCGGTTTCAACCAAAATCACGGGTGTTCCCCAGTCGGAAAATTTATCGCCGAAAGCCATCGGGTTGTAGTTGTCAACATAACGCCCGATGTTGCCGCCGATAAAATTTTGCAAAGCGGAAATCATCACTGCGGACAGCCGTTTGTTGCGCTCGTTTCCTTCGGTATCCTGGTTTTCGCCCGTAACGACCAGAAAGGAAATCGCCGCCTGATTGGTTGAATTTCCAACCGTCGTCAGCGATTGTTGATTGTGCAGATTAAATCCGATATTCGGCGACCAATCGTCGCGCAGCCTTTTCAAAAGCTGACCTTCGGGCGTTTGCAGCGCGCGCGCATCGCGGTTGATGTCAACGGATTGCAGATTATAGCGTTGATAAAATTCCGCGCCGTCGGGATTGAGCATCGGCACGGCGCGAATCGTCAGAGTTTTTTCGAGTTGTTTGACCCAATCTTTATCGCGGTTATTTTGCAAATACGCGAACATATCAATCAAAGCGGAAGTCGCCGTCGGTTCGTCGCCGTGCATTTGCGACCACAAAAAAATTTTCGTCGTCCCTTTGCCGAATTCAATCTGATAAATCTCGCGGTTGGCGTAACTGCGCCCGACTTCCTCGACTTTTAATCCGAGTTTTTTGAGTTGTTCGAGATATTTCTGTAAATCTCGATGGCGGACATTTGACGGCAAAATGTTGGAAATATGTTGTTTTTCCCAATCGTCTGCAAAATCTTTCGTGGTTTGCGCCTGTATTTTCGCGCTTATCAAGAAAACCAGAAGAATGGCAAAAATTAACAAAGCATATTTCATAATAAAAAGATAATACCGATTTCTGTCAAAAAATAAAACGGCAAGCTGTAATGACTCGCCGTTTTTCATAAAGAAAAGTGGTGGCTGGAGAGTGACTTGAACACTCGACCTCGGGGTTATGAATCCCGCGCTCTAACCAGCTGAGCTACCCAGCCGCGAACATTCGATTATAATTCGATAATCAAAAAAATCAAGTATTCAAACAATCGTTTTCTAAGTTTTGCCCAAAATTATTCGTCTTGGTTATCATAAAAGTAACTAAATAAACGATTCAAGGAGAGGATTGGATGCCGATTGTTCTAGCTGCAAGTGTCGAAAACGCCGGAATTCTGCTGGCTTTGGTGATAATGCTCGCTGCCGCGAAAATTCTGGCGGAGGTTTTTGAACGTCTGAAACAACCTGCGGTTGTCGGCGAGATTTTGGCGGGTGTTTTGATTGGTCCGAGTCTTTTGAATTGGGTTCAGCCCTCGGAGTTTATAAATATAATTGCGGAAATCGGCATTATCTTTCTGCTGTTTAATGTCGGGCTGGAAACCAAGCCGCAAGCGATTTTAGATGTCGGCAAACGCGCCGTTGTGGTTGCGGTTTTGGGCGTTGTAGTGCCGTTTATCGCAGGTTATTTTATCGCGGTTTGGTGGGGCGGCTCAACGGTTGAGGCACTGTTTATCGGCGCGGCACTTGTCGCAACTTCCGTCGGCATTACGGCGCGGGTTTTGGGAGGGATGGGGTTATTGGACACGCTGACTTCGCGGATAATTCTGGGCGCGGCGGTGATTGACGATATTTTGGGTTTGCTGATTTTGTCGGTTGTTTCGAGTTTTTCAAAGGGAAGCGTAGATTATTGGAGATTAGCCGGAACTGCCGGACTTGCGATTTTCTTTACGCTTTTTGTCGCATTTTTCGGCGCAAAATTGATGACGCGACTTGCGCCGAAAATCGAAAATCTGCACATCAGCAAACCATTTTTCAATGCCGGTTTGATTTTGTGTCTGGGGTTGTCTTTTGCCGCAATTCATATTGGTGTTGCCGCGATTATCGGCGCGTTTTTAGCGGGAATGATGCTGGCGGAAGCAACCGAGGAAAATAGAAAAATGCACAAATTGACAAGCGGCGTAACGGAATTTCTCGTGCCGTTTTTTCTCGTCAATATCGGAATGCAGCTTAATTTGAGCATTTTCAAAGACATTTCGGTTGTAATTTTGGCGGTTGTGATTACAATAGTTGCTGTTTTAACGAAATTTATCGGTTGCGGACTTGGTGCTTACGGGCTTGGCTGGAAACGCTCGGCGCAAGTCGGAATCGGAATGATACCGCGCGGCGAAGTCGGAATTGTCGTCGCACAAATCGGTTTAGGTTTGGCGGCAATCAGCGAGCAGTTTTTCGCGTCGGTGCTTTTTATGGCGATTGCGACAACTTTGATCGCGCCGCCCTTTATCAAAATTCTCTTCGAGGGCGAAAAAGCGAAACTAGAAGCCGAGCAGGCGGAAAAAGATATTCACCTTTCCGACATATTTTCGCGGATTGGTTAGAAGAAATATGGAAATCCTTAACAAATTCGGAAGATTCATGCGTTTGATAGTCAGGCTCAAAGGCGGAACGGATGCCGAAGGGACAATCAAAAACATCACAAAAAACGTCAAACTTCGCGGCGTAAATGTTTGGATGATGGTTTGTTCGGCAACTTTAACCTGCATCGGCTTAGACGTAAATTCTACTGCTGTCATCATCGGCGGGATGCTTATTTCGCCTTTGATGTCGCCGATTCTGGGTGTCGGTTTGGGCGTGGCAATCCAAGACCGACGGCTTTTAATAAATGCGCTGAAAAGTTTCGGTCTGGCAACATTTCTTTCGCTTCTGACCGGTTTTCTATACTTTTTTATTTCACCTTTGGGCGACGCGACGACGGAAATCAACGCCCGCGTTACACCGACGTTTTTAGATGTCGGCGTGGCGTTTTTCGGTGGTGTTGCCGGTATTGTCGCCGGTTCGCGCCGCGATAAAACCAACGCGATTCCGGGCGTGGCGATTGCTACCGCGCTGATGCCGCCGATTTGCGTGGCGGGTTTCGGCTTGGCGAAAATGAGTTCCACCGTTTTTCTCGGCGCGTTTTATCTCTATTTTATCAACTCCTTTTTCATTAGTTTGGCGACTTATTTGATTTCCGTGATGCTCAGACTTCCAAAACGTGAGCAAATAGACGACGAACAATATACAAACGTCAAACGCTTTATCATCGGTTTCGCAATTATTGTAACTATTCCGAGCGCATTGATTTTTTATGATGTTTTGGACAAACTGCGTTTTGATAAAGGCGTGAAAAATTTCGTCAGCACCGAGGTCAGAACTGACAATCGCCGTCCGATTCAAACGGAGGTTGTTGATTCAACCGACCCGAAAACTTTGAAAATCTATACGGTCGGGCTGGCGGTTAGTGATGAGGAAAAACGGAACTTGGAAGACAAACTCAGCAAATACGGTATCGGCGGATTACAACTTAAACTCGTGCAGTTAAATGTTTCGCCCGACGAATTTGAGCGTTTGACTTCGGATGTTCAAACAAATCTTTCCAATAAACTAAACCTTCTGCAAAACGTCGAAGACGACCAAAAGAAAACAATTGAAGTTCTCAAGGCGCAGATTGTCGATATAAAAGATAATTCTCAGCCCGACAAAAGTTTTCTCAACGATGTTAAATGGCTGTTTCCCGAAATTGCCGACGTCATTTGGCAAGAGGCGACAACCGACACGCCCGAACACACATCCAACCAATTCAAAACGCTGGCTGTTGCCTTTAAGGAAGGTGTCGAACCGACGACCAAAAATTTGATAGAATCAAGGATTGTGAGGTTGGCGCAAAGCCGCTTTGCCGATATGAGATTCAATGTGGTCGAGAAAACGGAATTGCCGCGTCAGGAAGTAGAAAAAATCGTAAGTCAGGAGCAAATCAATGCGAATACAAATCAGCCGCAACAGCCATAAAAACTTATTTTTGAAGATTTTCTGTCTTGGAATAATTGCGCTTTTTGCAATTTCAGCATCGGCGCAAAAGAGAAAACTGCCGCCAATAGCAAATCAACCGAGAACAATAACGATTGTTACTGAGCCGAAAGCAACCGTCTGGCTGGACGAGGTGAAACGCGGCGAAACCGACGAAAGCGGCAAACTTACAGCTAAATTTTCATTGCCCGGAACAAGAAAACTGCGCGTCCGCGCCGCCGGTTTTAAAGAAATTTCGCAAAATCTTCTGCCAACCCAAAAAGGCGATGTAAAAATCACTTTGACCAAAACAACCGACGAAGCCGAACTTGCCTTTCAGCAAGCCGAATCAGAAACTGACAAACAAAAAGCGGTTGAACTTTACAAAAAAGCAATAAAATTGCGCCCGAACTATGCTGAAGCAAATCTAGGTTTAGCGCGTGTTTTATCCGACGAAGGCGACAATCAAGGCGCGTTAAAAGCTATTCGAGAAGCGCGAAAAGCGCGTCCGGCTTACGCGGAAGCATCAGCCGTTGAAGGCAGAATCTACAAGGCAGAAGGCAGCGAAGAAAAAGCGATTGCTGCTTTTAAACGCGCCATTACCGAAGGCAAAGGTTATCAGCCGGAAGCACTTACGGGTTTGGCATTGCTCTATAAAGAAAAAGCCGAAGATTCAGGCACAGAAGGTAAATTTGATGAAGAAAACGCCAATTACCAACTTGCCGCCGAATACTTTAAAAAGGCTGTCGCGCAACTTTCGGGCGCACCGGACGCGGAAGTTATTTATCAATTTCTCGGTCTGGCGTATGAAAAAATGAAGAAATATAAAGATGCCATTGCCGTTTATGAAGAATTTTTGCGCGTTTTTCCCGACAGCAGCGAAGCAACCGCCGTCCGCTCATTTATTGTGCAGTTGAAAAAGCAGATGAACGGCGAACAATAACGGCGAAATGAGCGAACCGGCAGATTGTAATTTTCTTTTACCTTTAAGGATTTTCTCAAAATGCAGAAAACAGAGCAAAACTATTAATTGTTCACTCTACACTTTTAACTGATTTACAAAGGAAAACCCTTTTCATCAAAAGACAGTTCGTAGTAATTAGTGAACAGCTAACAGTTTGCTGACGAATCTTCGATGTTTGAAATAGTCCTGACTTTTCTTACTATTGCGTGTGTTTCTGAAACTCTAACAGTAGAAATCATTATTCTTGGATTTTACGGAAATTCCGCGAACTTAACTTTGAATGGTTTTTCGCGGAATTTCCGTAAAATCCAAAAATAGTTATTCGGCGAGCCGTTCCTCGGCTAAATTGATAAGTTTCATTTCAGCGTCTTCGTCAAATTCTTCGCCGCCAAGCCACGCTTCTATCTCGCTGACCGGTCTGCCAAGTGCCAACGCCAATTTTTCATTGCTTGACTCAAAAACTTGTTCCTTTAACTTTTTCAAAAGTGCTAAATTTTTCGAGGTGTCGTTTTTTTCAGTTCTTGCGGTTTCATTCATAATTTATTTTCCCTTTTGTTTGATTTGAAGAGCAATTTAATGATGACGCGCTTGCTGAAACTTTTCAAGTTTTATTTTAATTTTTCTGCTTTTCTACTAACTCTTTTCAAAAGCCAACTGAAGGCGCGAACTCAAAACTTTTAAATCGGAGAACTTTCCTGATTTGGCAGACAATTAAAATTTAACCGAGCGGTAGGAAAAACCGGCTTGCGAAAGTTTTCTCAAAGAGTAATGATTTTTGGTTACGGATGTAGTAAAATAAACATCTAAAGAACCAAACGGAGAAAGAAAAATGCCGGCAGTTTTAGACGAAGTAAGAACAATAAATTTTGAAGATTATCTCGTGATGCCCGATGCGGAACTGCACGAGCGAATCGAAGCAGCACGGGAAGAATTAGGTTCGCGTGTGGTGATTTTGGGACATCATTATCAGCGCGACGACGTGATTCGGCACGCTGATTTAACGGGTGATTCTTACCAGCTTTCGGTGATGGCGGCGGAACGCTCCGATGCGGAATTTATTGTCTTTTGCGGCGTGCATTTTATGGCGGAATCGGCTGATATTCTCGCGCAGGATTATCAAAAAGTGATTCTCCCCGATTTGGGCGCGGGCTGTTCGATGGCGGATATGGCAAACATTGAACAGGTCGAAGACGCTTGGGAACAGCTTGCGGACATCGGCATTATCGGTGAATACAAGGTCGCGCCGATGACATATATGAATTCAACCGCCGCGATAAAAGCGTTTTGCGGGCGCAACGGCGGAGTTGTCTGCACTTCATCAAACGCCGTGCCGCTGTTTGATAAATATCTGAAGGAATACGACAAAATGATGTTTTTTCCTGACCAGCATTTGGGTAGAAATACGGGCTTAAAATTCGGCATTCCGCTCGACAAAATGGCACTTTGGAATCCGCGCGAAGAACTCGGCGGCAACACCGAAGAAGAATTACAAAATGCGCGTTTGATTTTGTGGAAAGGACATTGCTCGGTTCACAGTCGCTTTAAACCTTGGCACGCCGACCAAGTTCGCAAGGAAACTCCCGACATAAAAGTTCTGGTTCATCCCGAATGTATGTATGAAGTCGTCGAAAAATCGGACTTGAACGGCTCGACATCTTTTATTATAAAAACCGTTGAAAACGCGCCCGCCGGTTCAAAATGGGCAATCGGCACAGAACTAAATCTCGTCAATCGTCTAATTAAAAATCATCCTGACAAAGAAATTCGTCTGCTTGCGCCCGATTTGTGTATGTGTGCGACGATGTATCGCATTGCCCCGCAAAACCTTGCGTGGACATTAGATAATCTCATTGCGGGAGTTGTCGTTAATGAAATTAAAGTTGACGGGGAAACAAAAAAATGGGCGACGGCTGCGCTTGAGCGAATGATTTCATTTACCGAACAAAATCACGACAAGAAAAATTAGCCACGAATTACACGAATTACACGAATTATTTTTTTATTTTTATTTGTGTTATTCGTGTTATTCGTGGCAAAATTTATGGCGGAAATCCAAAACAAATTGCCCGAAAACATATCGGGCAAATTTTATGTAGATAACCAATGTATTGACTGCGACGTTTGCCGCGACACTTCGCCGGAGAACTTTACCCGCGACGACGAAAACGGCTATTCGTTTGTTTATAAACAACCGGAAACGCCCGAAGAAGTTGAGCTTTGCGAAGAAGCGCGTGATGCCTGTCCGGTTGAAGCGATTGGCGACGACGGCGGTTAAAAGTATATACTTACAATATGTGAATCAAGAGTAGAGAACAGGGGCGTAGGAATTTGCCGAAAATGATTGAAAATCTAAGAAGCTGTCGAATCAAAAATTATTCATTATTCACTGTTTAGTATTGACTGTCATTCAAAGAATTTCTGAAAAAAACAATCAATAGTTAACAATGAACAATGAATAATGAATCGCTCGCTTTCTACTCTTGATTCACATACAATATACATAGAAAGTGTTTATTTTCAGCCTGATGTAATAAAAATGCATCTCGTACGTTTTCGGAACTTTGAAAATCAAGCACTTAATTTTGAATATTGATAGAGTTATCTTTATCTTCTTTGACTTCTTTAATTTTATCGAGTGCGTGTGCGCCGAGCATTATTAACGGAAATGCGGTTACCATTAGCCAGGTCCCGATTTGATTTATTTTCTCTGCATCTTCTACCATTCCGAAATAAGCCAATCCGCTCATAAATAGCCCCGCCAAACTTGAAGAAAATCCGCAGATAAGGCTAATCAACATAACTAGAATCCATCTTTTTCGCCTTTTCTTTTCTGCAACTGTTGAAGCTGGTAGAGTCATTATTTTTACAAAATCGTTGTCTTCAGACGGCTTAATTTCTAATACTTAAACTATGAAAAGATTAAGATAGAAGTTATAAAAGTTGAGTAAAAGATTTATAAAAAGTTCGTAAAGATTTTTACAAAAAAGGATTGAAGCGGTAACCAACCCACGGTTCGGTTAAAATGTATTGCGGTTCGGAGGGATTAAGTTCTATTTTTTTACGCAAATTTCCAAAAAAAACGCGCAGATACTCAGGTTGTTGGGTGAAATTCCCACCCCAGACTGCGCCTAGTAAATTCCGGTGAGTCAGAACCTTGCCCTGATTCTTAACCAGATAAGTAAGTAATTCAAATTCCTTTGGCGTAAGATGAATTTCTTTTCCGCGCACAAATACTTGATATGTCGCCAAGTCAATTAAAAAATCGCCAATTTCAAGCCGCATTTCTTCAATTTTATCATTTGGCGCACGGCGCAGAGTTGCCCGTACTCGTGCCAGCAGTTCGTCAATGCCGAAAGGCTTTGTCACATAATCATCTGCGCCTGCGTCTAATGCTTCGACTTTCGTTTTTTCTTCACCTTTAACCGAAAGAACGATAATCGGGACTTCGGAAAATTTACGAAGTTCGCGGCAAAGTTTTAATCCGTCCATTAAAGGCATTGAAAGATCCGTAATAACTAAATCGGGCAGCCAATTACGAAACAAATCAAGTGCGGATTCACCATCCGATGCAACGCGGACATCAAAGCGATGCGCCGACAAACTCCGCCGCAGAACACGTAGAATCTGAGGTTCATCATCTACCACTAAAATCTTCTTAAATTCACTCATTTCCAATCGGTAAAGTAAATTCAAAGCGAACACCGCATTCTTTATTTGTTGCGTCCGTTATCCAAATATGACCGTTGTGTGCTTCGATAATACCTTTTGCAATTGCCAGCCCCATACCTGTTCCCGATGGCTGGCGGCTGCCTGATTCGGTATCGTGTGTTGCCCGAAAAAATTTCTCGAAAACGCGCTCGCGCATTTCCGGCGCGATGCCTTGACCTTCGTCTTCAACAGTAACCAACAACGATGTTTCCCCAACTTGACTTGCGATAATCCGAATTGATTTACCAACCGGCGAGTATTTCGCTGCATTGTCAATCAAGATGTAAATAATCTCACTTATTGCCTGTGAATCTACACGAATAAGCGGCAAATCTTCTTGAATGTCAATTAAAATTTTATGTTGGCTAACGAGAGATTTTGCCCGATCAAGAGCAGATGAGATTATTTCATCAACGGTACTCCACTGGTGGCGCAATCTCACTTCGCCTGCTTCAATTCTTGCCAGTTCGATCAAACCTCCGATAAAGTGGTTGAGTCGGTCGCTTTCTTCATTAATAACATCGAGCATCTCTCGCCGCGTTTCAGCATCGAGAACAAGAGGGAAACCATCGTAAGAACTTCCTTCCTGTTCATCAAGTAATGTCGTAACCGAGGCTTTGATAGACGTGAGCGGCGTGCGAATATCGTGCGTTACCGCGTCTAACAATGCCGATTTCAATTTTTCGCTTTGCTTTAATGCCTCGGCATGACTTACCTGCTCAAAGGCATCGTTTAATTCTCGGTAAAGCCGTTCAATCTTAAGCCCCCGCAGTTCGGCTAATTTGGCGCGTCGCTTGGCACGGGCAGAAAGTTGTCCGGCGGTTAAGGCTGTAACGATAAATGCTATCCAAGCGACCCAATTCTCCGGGTCGTTAATCGTCCAAGTGCGAACGGGCGGTAGGAAGAAATAATTAAAACACAACATACCTAGCACCGAAGCTGCTAATGCCGGTCGGCTTCCCCACAAAGTGGCAATGAACAATATCACCATCAACAGCGTAAGTGCTACGGTTGTTGCAGAAATTTGCAGATGAATCGGTTCAAGCACAGCAGTTACGGCGGTGATGCCGAAAACAGCCATTACGTAACCTGTTGCCCGACTCCGCAACAGTTTTCTTAAGAAGGTAATAGGCAAAGGCTTTTGCGACATAACCAACCAAATTTCAGAATACCAGAACTATAATGCTCTATTTATTTTTATTTGTTTGAAGAGAGCATTATCAAGAAACCAATTACAGATGTTACCAAACCTGTTAACACGCATAAAAATCGATTGAAGAGATTTATTCTATCTACTTCCAGGCGGAAACTTCGAGGATAAAACTCACTTGATTTCTGCACCAATGATTTATTATAAATTAAGAGTGCTACACCAATAACAAAAAAGATAACTCCGCAGATAAATTCGCTCATTGAAAAGTTTAAGTTGCTTTCAAATTAAAGCTAAATTTCAACCTGTTCTCCTAATTCCACAACTCTGTCAGCCGGAATGCCGAAATAGGCAGTGGCACTTCTCGCATTGCGCGAAATCAGTGAAAAAAGTTTTTCACGCCACAGAGCCATACCGGAATATTTTCTAGTTGAAATAATAGTTTCTCGCCCAAGAAAATAAGTAGTTTCTTCAGGTTTGAATACGAATCCGGGCTGGGCAATATTTGCCAATTCTCTCGGAATATTCGGATCTTCCATATATCCGTAATAAATTTTCAAACGGCTGAAACCATTGCTTAAATGTTCAAACTTAATGCGCTCTTCCGCTTCAATATATGGAATTGGTCTTGTCTTGACCGTTACAAACAAAACACGCTCGTGTAGAACTTTGTTATGTTCCAGATTATGAAGCAGAGCGGGCGGAGTTCTGGTTGCATTACCGTTCATAAATACTGCCAGACCAGAAACGCGGGTTAATTTTTCTTTCGCTATGTCGTGTAAAAACCCCTCTAGCAGCTGTGTTTCTTTTTGAATTCGCCTTTGCAGAATACTTCGCCCTTTTTTCCAGGTCATCATTACGATAAAGACAATTACGGCGAGCAGAAGCGGAAACCATCCGCCGTCCAACACTTTGATAATGTTCGCGCCGAAGAACGCCAAATCAATGATGAGAAAAAACAGACACAGTGCGGCGATTGGTAAGAATCCCCAATTCCAACGTTGGCGGGCGACGACATAAAACAAAACGGTTGTAATAACCATTGTTGAAGTTACGGCGATACCGTAAGCGGCGGCTAAGCTGCTCGATGTGTGAAAGCCAAGCACGACGGCGATACAGCCTGTCATCAACGCCCAATTGACCGCCGGAAGATAAATCTGTCCGTATTCTTTGCTGGAAGTGTGCGTGATTTTCAGGCGCGGAATCAGTCCGAGTTGAACGGCTTGCATTGTGAGCGAAAATGCGCCGGAAATGACGGCTTGCGAAGCGATAACTGCCGCCGCCGTCGCCAACAAAATCATCGGGTATAACGCCCACGCAGGCGCGAGCCGATAAAATGGATTTACCGCCATTTCCGGGTCTTCTAACAATAACGCGCCCTGACCGAAGTAGTTTAAAAGCAAAGCCGGAAGAACAATCGTAAACCAAGCAAGGCGAATTGGGCGTATTCCGAAATGTCCCATATCGGCGTAGAGTGCCTCGCCGCCCGTTACAACCAAAAAGACCGAGCCGAGAATTATAAATCCGTGCCAACCGTTCCGAATAAAAAAATCAACGCCGTGAAAAGGATTGACGGCGGTAAGAACATACGGATAGTGAAAAATCTGTGCCAAGCCAAGCACGGCAAGTACTGAAAACCACAACAGCGTAACCGGTCCGAAAATCTTACCGATCCCGGCAGTTCCGCGGCTCTGTAAAAGAAATAATCCGATAAGAATTGCAATCGTTATCGGCACTATATATGGAGTAAGAACCGGCGTTGCCACACTTAACCCCTCCATCGCACCAAGCACTGAAATCGCCGGTGTCAGAACTCCGTCGCCGTAAAGCAGTGCCGCTCCAAAAACGCCGAGAGCAATAACAATCCACTTTTCGGTTCGTCCTGAAGGTTTTATCGGCGTGGCGAGAGCCGCCAGCGAAAGAATGCCGCCTTCGCCATGATTGTCTGCACGAAGCACGAAAACCAGATATTTAATCGAGATAACGATAATGAGCGACCAGAAAATCAAAGACAACACGCCGAGAATGTTTTCGGGAGTCGCCGTAATCGAGTGCGTACCATGAAAACACTCGCGTATCGCGTAGAGCGGAGATGTGCCGATGTCGCCATATACGACTCCCAAAGCCGTGAGCGAAAGAACGAAAAGATAACGTCCGCGCGGAGTTTGGCGGGGAATGTGCGTATCTGCATAAGTCGAATGAATATCCATTGATATTGGTTCTGCCATAATTATTCCGTAAAAATAAATTGAAACCTTTATTGGTAGTGGGCATTACTCCCTCAAAAAAGAAACTCTCAAAAAAGAGAGCGCATTTTGACCAACAAAGATTTTCACGTTTTGAAAAACTAAAACGTAAATACAATTACATAAAAGTTATAAATTTTTTATAAAGATTATAGTTCTTCACCGTTTGATTTTGGCAAAAGATTTGTGAGATAAGTAGTCGAACAGAATTAGCAATTGGCGGTGACGGAAATCAAGGTGTGGATTTTTGCTTAGATAAAAGATACAAAAAAATTGAGCAAGTTAAACAAAAGCAAGTATTTGACTTTTATTTTAGATTTAATTTGGTTAATCATAAAATTTCCGGTCTTCAAATCGCAAAATGTTTTATAATGTCAATTGTCGGTTATAAATCTCTCAACCGACATCTGACTACCTACCACTAATTTTATGCCTTCGGGAAAGACCCACGACGCAATCACATTTTTTATGACCGCGCCGACGTTTGCGGCGGCTTGGCAAATTACGCAGAGCGTTCCGACTGCTTCGATAGTTACCGCCGCCTTTCTTTTCGGCGGTTTAATGTTCGGTCCCGATTTGGATACGCATTCAAAACAATACACGCGCTGGAGCGTTTTTCGCTGTTTGTGGTATCCGTATCAAGCATTTTTCAAACATCGCTCGCGCTGGTCGCACGGTTTGATTTTCGGCACGTTTCTGCGCGTTGTTTATTTTATCGGCGTGCTGACGCTTTTGTCATTTTTAATCGTGTTTGTAATGGCTTTTTATTCCGGCGGAGATTTGCCGAACTTGATGGAATTTACAAAAACGTGGCAGCAAATCGGTGAATCTAGCCGCCAGTATTTCGGCGAATATAGTTTTTTGTCGCTTTTCATCGGGCTGTGGCTCGGCGCAGCAAGTCATACGCTGACCGATATGGCTGGTTCATTTATCAAACACGGACGAATTATGGAATTTATGTGATTTGCAGTTGTGTAAATAAAAATTTCTAACGCCGAAACGCTTGTGGATTAGTTAAAATCGTTTGTAAAATTTAAAGATTTTCTCCCAAAGCATTAGAATATAGCCATTATTGATTTAATTTGTGTTCTTGACTATCGGATTGGCTTAACCTAGTCTAAAAATTTGCAAAGAAACACTCTAAATATAAAAAATATGATAAAAGACGAATTGAAAAGTATTATTTCGGACAAAAACGCAAAAATCGGCGTAATCGGGCTGGGTTATGTCGGTTTGCCGTTGATTGTCGAATTTGCACTCAAGGGTTTTCAAGGCATCGGTTTTGAAGTTGATCAAAAAAAAGCCGATGAAATTAACGCGGGAAATTCTTATATCGTTGACGTTACATCAGAAAATGTTAAAAAATGCGTTGAGAGCGGAAATCTGAAAGTGACGACCAATTTTTCCGAATTAAATATTTGCGATGTCATCATTATTTGCGTCCCGACACCGCTTCGGAAAACAAAAGACCCCGATATGTCATATATTTTGGCGGCGGGCGAGCAGATTCAAAAATATATGCGGCGCGGGCAGTTGATAATTCTCGAATCAACTACCTATCCGGGAACCACCGACGAAATTCTTCAACCGATGTTTGAAGAAAAGGGTTTCCGGCTTGACGAAGATTTTCTGCTGGCGTTTTCACCCGAAAGAGTTGACCCGGGCAATCCACAGTTTCAAACCCACAACATTCCGAAGGTCGTCGGCGGCGTATCGAAGGATTCCGGTGAAATCGCTTCATATCTTTACTCGGAAATTGTCGAAAATGTCCATCTGGTTTCTTCCGCGAGAGTTGCCGAAGCCTGCAAACTGTGGGAAAACACTTTTCGCGCTATCAATATCGGAATGGCAAATGAAATGGCAAAGGTCTGCAACGCGCTCGGCATAGACACTTGGGAAGTTGTCCGTGCCGCCGCCACGAAACCGTTTGGCTTTATGCCATTTTATCCGGGACCGGGAATCGGCGGGCATTGTTTGGTTGGAAAAGAAACTGTCATTGTTCGTGATGAAAAAGGCGAAAGAGTCGAAAATTTAGCCGAACTCTTCGAAAAGGAAACAGCGAAAAATCGTGTTCGTAGATTTGAAGTTCACGGCAGCGATGTAATTTACAAACCAAATCTGCAAACGCTTTCGGTTGATATGAAGACAAACGAAAGGACTTGGAAACCTGTCGAATATCTTTTCCGCCGCAAAACCGATGCTGCGACCGTAACGATTACGACAAGCGACAACCGCCAAGTTACCGTAACCGATTTGCATCCGATGTTAGTTGCCGATGAAAACGGAAGTCTGCAACAAGTTTTTGCGAAAGATATTCAAATGGGGATGCATTTGCCGATAGATTCTAAATTTGTTTCTATGATAAAAAAATACTTCAAGAAACTCGGCGATTTAATAACTGTTCCGGTTAAATCAATCGAAATCAGTTTAACCAAAAAGCCGATTGAAGTTTTCTCGGTTGAGGTTGAAGGCAATCACACATTTGCCACTTCTTACGGAATTTTCGTTCACAATTGCATTCCGCTCGACCCGCATTATTTAAGTTGGAAAGCGCGGCAGCACGGTTTTGATTCGCAGTTTATTTCACTCGCCGAACAAGTCAATTCGGGAATGCCGAAGTATGTTGTCAAACTTGTCGCCGACGGTTTGAACGATGAGAGTAAAGCTGTCAAAGGCTCAAAAGTTTTGATTCTCGGTGTAGCTTATAAAAAAGACATTGACGATATGCGCGAATCGCCTGCGCTTTCGGTAATTGATTTACTCCGTTCACGCGGCGCGTCAGTTGTCTATCACGACCCGTTTGTGCCGGAAGTTCACTTTGACCACGCTTATACAATCGGCGACGGCGAACCACTTTATAATATGGATTTGACCGACGATTTAATCAAATCTTCCGATTGCGTCGTCATTTGCACCGAACACAGCGGCGTGGATTACAACCGCGTCTGCGAACTCGCGCCGGTCATCGTTGACACGCGCAACGCGCTTGACGAAAAAACCCGCAACGGAAGCAAAGCGAAAATTGTTCGCCTTTAACCGGAGATGTTCAAATTTAGATGTGTAACGCCGGATGACTTGCCTCAAATGCTTGAGTGGCTGTTCATTTACACCACAGTGTAATTTCGCTTTACGAATTGAACCACCGATGAGTTCCACGCTGGCTTTGCCTTTTAACTTCTGCCAATTATCATCGCCGAAATTTTCTCTTAATTACCGCAATTCCCTGATTGAAAATCGTCGCGCTACAACGTCCGAATTGATGCGGGCGAAACCGCCAGAAGTCAACATAAAGTTTAACGAATGACGTTTTTAAGAAGCTAGTTGCCCACGCTGTCAGCGTCCAATGACTTGTTCGGCACGTTATTAAGGGAAAGGACAACCTAATTTAGTTTGTCAATAAAATATCAAAATGCTCGCGCAACATTGCCTCGTATTCTTTTTGGTTCGTTAGGATTCGCTCTTGCCGCTCGTTGTCCTTAGATGTTGTAATAAAACGCATTTCGCTAAGTGTTACGCGCCCTTCCTCTGTTGCCCGCGAGCAAATACGACGTTGCGTAAAGTGCGACTGTGGCGAAGTTTGATGGTAATGACACATTTCAGTATAGTCTGCATATTTATAGGGCTGTAAGGTAAAACGATACTGAGCTTTCCATTCGCCTTCGTTTTCACGTTGCATCAGAATCAGATATTCACCATTCGGAACGATTTTGTAAGCGCGTCTGTCTTGCATCTGCTCGCCCCGTTCATCAAGCAGCAACGGTTCATTGAATGAATCACCAAAGCCGACATCCGCAAGCCAACGCTCGTCTAACGTAACCATCAACGTCATATGGTCAAAGTTAGGTCCAAAGCCGCCTTCTGCATTCGCAACTCCGGCTGAAAGCATCTCAACCCTGAAACCTAAAGCACGCAATAATGCGGCAAACAAACCGTTTACTTCATAACAAAAACCGCCGCGCCCGTGTGCGACGATTTTGGTAAAAAGCGCGTCATCTTCAAGAACAATCAACTGCTTGGCGTGAATACTTAAATTTTCAAACGGCACGGCTAACAAATGCGCTACTTGCAACCCGCGCAATGTTTCGGCGGTGAGAGCAAGTGAGCCACGATATTTGATGCGTTTAAGGTAAGCCTTAACGTCCAAGTATTTCTCTCCTAATGATATTCAAAACTCGCAAGTGCCGAACGGCGAAATTGACGCGGCGCGAAACCGCCAACACGCAAGCTGAAATAAACCCTGCAACACGATAACAAAATAGCTGTTTCGCGCTCACGTCCAATGACTTGTTCGATGGAGCGTTTCGTTTCGGCAGTCCTATTTTTGATGCGCCTGTGCGTAGATTTTTAATGCTGCGTTCACACGCTGTTGAAAGTCTGCGCCCTGCGCCTCAAACCATTTTAGAACTTCAGAATCAACGCTCAAAGTAACGGCAGTTTTCTTCTCCGGCATCCGCCACTGCGCTCTGGCGAAAAAATCATCATCTAGCGGCGGGCTATCAGAAGTGTCAATGTCCTCATCCGTCATCTGGTCAATTCTCGCCCAATCTGTTTCTGATGGCTTCTTCAAATTTTTTACGTTCATGTTTTAGTGCTTTTCGCAAAGAGATTATTCGTATGATGTTTTCGCTTCGGTAAGTGAAAATCACGACGACAATTCGGTTTCCAAGAAAACCGATTCCTTTCCAACGGACTTCGCCATAGTCTTCTCGCAGATCAAGAGCCGTCCGCATCGGGGCTTCAAAAATTTCCCAAGCGTCGGCAAAATCGAAGCCGCGCTTCCGAATATTCCCTCTGTTTTTCTCCTCATCCCATTCAAAATCCACAGAATAAAGTTTAATCTTCTATTCTGAGTAAAACAAGCCTCAATTTTCAAAGGAAGCCATCGAACGGCGGAGTTGACGTGGGGCGAAACCGAATCCATGCAACGTCAGGGAAACTACGCAACGCAATAACAAAGTCGCTGCCCGCGCCCTCACGTCCAATGACTTGTTGGGCATGTTGTTATTAGTGTTCCGTTGTTAGCAATAACGCCGCTTCGCTTGGATAACGCCCGCGTCGGCTCAAAACTTGACGTTCAAGGATTTGGTCGTTGTGATTCATCTGTAAAATGCGAACTGTTGCTTCACCGATGTCCGTCAAAGTTTCAATCACGACTCCGTTCAAACGGAAATGCTCGCGCCAACGGTTTATGCGTGGATTGAAAAAGCGAACTAACTCATTGATTTCAGGTTTCAAAGAAGCAATATCACTACCTTTGTAGCGGTTACAGAAAACACACGCCAAAGCTAAATTTTCTAACTCTGAAGAACCGCCGTGCTTACGACTGATGATGTGTTCAACTTGAAATCTGAAATATGCGTCTTCTTCGGTTATTAAACAATATTCGCAAACGTAATTGGCGCGACTTGCCACAATCTGCCGCGTTTCGGAACTTATGCGGCTACTCATTCGGCAAAAAATCGCGGGCGCGGGCTTTCGCCAGCCGCATCAAATGTTCAAGTTGTAAATAATGGTCAAGCTCGGATTTTTCGGCGGGCGACAACTCACCTTCTTTTTCACGCGACAACAAATCCTCAACACGCGCTTGCGCCGCTTCCGACGGACGAAAAGCGATGACGTTTTGCGGTGTCGTCCCAGCAGCAATAAAATCAACAACTTCTTCGTATGCTTTTATAGTATTCATAACGAAAACAGGATACTCTTTTATCGTTGGTTTATCCAGCCGTTTCAATTTTAAGCGAAAACGCCCAACGGCGGAATTGACATGGGGCGAAACCGGCTGCACGCAACGTCAAAGAAACCAAAGACCGTTTTAAGAAAGTCGCTGCCCGCGCCCTCACGTCCAATGATTTGTTCGGTGACGCGTTATTCAGCGAACATCTCCGCCAAAACACGCAACACCTCTTCCTGCGTTTCTTCTGCCAACTCGCCTAATTTCTTAACAAGCCGCGTTTTGTCAACCGTGCGGATTTGGTCTAGCACAATTTGACCTTGACTGCCGCCAAACTCGCATTCAACTCTGGTCGGATACTTCTTGCCTTTAGTTGTCATTGGGGCAACAATGATAGTTTGAATATGACGGTTCATCTCATCAGGCGAGACAACCAAACACGGGCGCGTCTTTTGAATTTCGCTGCCAAGAGTTGGGTCAAGCCTGACAAGATAAACTTCAAATCGTTTTACCATTGCCATTCCGTTTCGTCCCAACTACTCAAATTGCGTGCTTCTTCCGCGTCAATCAACGTATCATCGCCGTTTTGCGCCATTGCTTGAAAAGCCGCGTCCCAATTGTCTCGCGGTTGTTGTGCGGCACGAATGACAATTTGACGGTCAAATGCTTCAATTTCGACATCTTCCGCCAGCCGACTTTGTTCAAGCAACACTTTCGGAATACGAACACCGAGCGAATTTCCGATTTTTACGATTCGAGTTCTCATAGCTACATTGTAATTACACAGGGCGAGTTTTGTCAAACAACATTTTCCACACCGTTTAGGGAAACAGAGAAGCAACCGAACGCCGGAATTGACGTGGGGCGAAACCGCCACCACACAACGTCAGGGAAACCAAAGACCGTTTTGAGAAAGTCGCTGCCCGCGCCCTCACGTCCAATGACTTGTTATGCCGCGCCGGACGTTGTGCCGCTTGAGCGTTCCAACAGCTAGGCAGCCCAAGCGGTTAGAACACGCTCCACTTCTGCGTGGACATCTTCTCTCAAACGCGCAGCTAATTGCTCGTCCGACAGTTTTTCATCAGATTGCGGAAACGCTTTCCACAAGCGTTGTAATGCTTCAATGCCGCCCGCCTCGTAAATATGCTTGGCGGCAACGTGAAACCGGCACTGATACCAGCCGTAGTTCTGCGCCCCGACATCAATGTATAATCGCTCAAAGTCATCCAGACTGCGATAGCGCAACTCCTCAACTCCCGAATTTGCGACTATCTGCGGAAAAGTTTCCAGAGCGGGCATTTGCTCAGGCTCTTGGGCGACGACGTAAGCGTGCAGGCAGATGTTGCAGAATAATTCCCTCAACCAAAGGCGCGGAAATTCGCGTTCCGCTTGAAGATGAAACAAGTGTCCAATTTCATGCACGGCAAGCAGGTCGAAGAATGATGAAAGGTTAATCGAGCCGTCCGGCTGACCATATGCGGCTTGCATCGCTTGTGCCGCAGGCGGCGGAAGAACTTCGACAGGCGGCGACATACTTTGCCAGAAGCCGTTGTCCTGACCGGCTACCGCCAGCGTCCGCTCGTCGGTGTAATGCGGCATTCCATAGACTGGAAATGCGGCATATTCGTTCCATTGTTCCGGCGTGAGAACTAGCACACGCATCTGCGGCTCAAACTCGAATGTCGCACCAAAAAAATCATGGGCATTCCGGCAACGCACGGCGATTGATTGCGCCCTCTGTTCAGTCCCCGCGCTGGCGTAAACTGGAAATTGAAAATCTTCTAATTCAATAAGATTAGGATATTGCATTAAAGACATCGAAATCTCTCCTTTCTGATACAGACCACATCACTTGAGCGGCATAACGGTTGAGTTGACGTGGGGCAAAACCGAATACACGCAACTTTGGGTTTGACGGACAACGTGAAAAGAAAGCCGCTGTTTCGCCCTCACGTCCATTGAATTGTTCGGCATTCCGTTATCAAGGAAAAATCTTTTTCGCACGCTTGCCGCTAACCTTTTCATACCAAGTATCTTTCCTGAATTCGCCGTTTTTGTCGGCGACATACAAGCACTCGTTTTCAATCAACCAAACGTCGTCAATAATCGGCTCAAGTTTGTCATAAGTCAACTCAACCGTGAAAACATTGGCATGGGCATCTTTGACTTTATGAGTTCCACGATAGCTGGCAAATGCAACATCAAATTTATCAGACTTTGGAATCTCGCAACTTCCGTCTTGGGAAGTTATGCAGCGGAACTTCTCGCCGCTCGTTTCAACGGAAATCTCCGCATTTGAAACGACTGCGCCGGAAGAATCAACAACAATTATAAGAAAGTTGTTTCGATTTTCAGTGGTTTCTTTAACATTCGGCTCTCCGCTCGGTCTTGAGGTTTCAGCTTTAATTTTGTTTGCGCCGATAAACTGCCATTTCCCCTCAGTTCTCTGATTGTTAAATAAATCTCCGTCCAATAATTGCTCGAAAGTAAAATCAGGATTGATTTTCAAGAATCTGCAAGTGAAAGCGCAATGTTTATAAACGCCAAAGACGGATTTAGATTGCGCCAAAGCCTGTAAACCATTGACGGCAAGCAAAACCAAAAATAGAGCCAATAATTTTAACAACTTAAATTTCACAACTGTTAATCAAGCGCAGATGCCGAACGGTTGAGTTGACACGGGGCGAAACCGCCACCACGCAAGTTAAAGGAAACCAAAAAACGCGATAACAAAGTCGCTGTTTCGCCCTCACGTCCAATGACTTGTTCGGTGTGGCGTGATTTTCACCACGCCGTTAATCTTTACGGAACAAATACCGCAGGAATTGGTTTGTCATTTGTTATGCCAAATTGCACTGCGCTGAAACCTTGCCCGGAACGCAGCATATACCAAACTCCATCACGGAAAACAGCAACATCGGTTTTACCATCGCCATCATAATCAGCCGCAATCGGAATATCATTTGAGATACCAAACTGAACAGCATAGAAGCCTTGAGTGCTTCCCAAAATATACCATATGCCTGAACGATAAACGGCTTGGTCGGCTTTTCCGTCGCCATCGTAATCTCCGACTGTCGGTTTATCTGAAGCAATTCCAAACTGAACAACAGTAAAGCCAGCCGTTGATCCCAACATATACCAAACGCCGTCTCGATAAACGGCAAAGTCTGTTTTCCCGTCGCCGTCAAAGTCAGCCGGAACAGGTTTGTCCGAAGCGATGCCAAACTGCACGGCATTGAATTGACTGTTAGTCAGATTCCAAGTGAACCACATGCCGGCGCGATAAACCGCAAGTTCGGCGCGTCCGTCGCCCGTGTAATCGGCGGGAACGGGAACGTCGCTCGCTAATCCGAACTGAAGCGCGTTGAAATTATTGTCGGAACTGTTCAGCCAATACCAAATACCATCCCGAAAAACTGCAATGTCGGTCTTGCCATCGCCGTCAAAATCGGCGGGCGCGAGCTTGTCGGTTGATAAGCCGAATTGCGTGGCGGTAAAGCCTTGCGTTGAGCGATTCAAATACCAAACCGTGTCGGACGGGCGAAAAACCGCAACATCCGCTTTACCGTCGCCGTCAAAATCGGCTGCCGTTCGATGCGAATTTAGAAACCAGAGCCGCGCCGTGCTGTCGGTTTTGAAAAAGTTCAAAAGTATGTTGGCGATTTTTTGACGACCCGCCGGAGAGGGATGAATACCATCGTCGCTATAGTCAGAGCAAGCCCAGGTCAAACCATCGCTGCGCGGAGTCAAACCGTCAGCCCAAAAATACGGTCCCCACGCAATCCACGGCGCGGGCGGATTGCTTCCCGTGTAGGCAAGACGCGGATCGCCGTTGATTTGTTCTTCGACCAACTGTTTGACGGCAAATCCGTTTTGATATGCTCCCATGCCGCGCAGATTTCCGTGATAGCCGCCGTAGGAACGACTTGAAAGATAGAGAACACGGAGATTCGGGTATTTCGATTTGGCAATCAGCGTAATATCGCGCAAGCGGTCGCGGAGCGTGTTAACGCCCGTCGGAAAAATTCCGAGGTTGTCGCCCGCAATCTGTTGTTTGAGCCAGACAATCTGCACCTGCGAAGCGGTAACGCCCGCCTGTGTCAGACGGGTTGCGACGGTCGTCCATGTCGAACTATTCGGGTTAGACCAATCAACCGCGTCTCTCGACCCTTGCGCTCCGTCAACAATGACGAGATTCGCTCTTTTGCGCGGATCGGCATCGGCAAGCGGCTTAAAGGTGGAAAATTCCTGCGTCGTGTTCGACATCCCGATTGAGAGCAGAACATATTTGCCGCCCGCGTTCGGCTGTCCGTTGGCATCGAGCGGGCGCACCGCCAACGCCTGCTCAATTCCGCCGCTTTCGTGCGCCGCCGGACGAATGTTGCCGCCGCCCGGATACAGCCCGCCCTGTACGCCGTTGTAAGTTCCCGCACCCAAATCATTGAGCGGAATAAGTCCCATCGAAGTTCTCGTGCAGTCAGCGGCTGACACCTGCCGCAACACAGGTGAAACCGATAACGCATAGCAAAGAATGGAAACGGTTACCAACAAAAATAATTTCTTCATAATTTATCTCTTTCCGGCGCACTATTTGAAATGTAAATGCGAACAGCCTGAATGCTTATTCGTCTTGTTTTAAATTAAATCTTTGTCAGATGACTTTGAAAGACATACTTTAGACGTTAGGACGGCTCAGAAAGACGAAGAAATCTCCGGTATCTTCATATTACTTGCAAATAAGAAAACACCGAACGGTTGAGTTGACATAGCCGCGCCGGATTCGGTCAACTCTGGGTAAAACGGACAACGCGATAACAAGGTCGCTGGCGCGGCTTATGTCCAATGAATTGTTCGGCATTGAGTTATTTAGCAACCGGCTGTTGAAACCAATGCCATTGTTTGTCAGAGCCTTGCTGCATAACGAAACGATACGGTTTCTCGATTCGATACGGTAAAAACTTTGGTTGATAAGATGCAACAACATAAATATCAGCACGGCTGCCGCTCGGAGCTTCTGGAGCGGAAAGCAAACATTTATAATTCGCCTTTTCTCCGGCTTCGATTGTTTTGATTGGGGGAACAGCTTCTTCGACTGAAATACCGGAAATACTACTGCCGCCTGCAAGAGCAACATTTTTGAAGTAGCAATGAAACATAACGTCGTAAATAGAAAATGCGCCGTCATTTGAAATAGAAAACGGAGTCGAAAACGGATCGGTTACGTCAAGAGGAGTCATTGATGAAGAAACAGTTACACGCGAAGCAAAAAACATTAAACCCCCAACTAAACCAACAACAGTTGACACGCCGACAATTATTTTCCAACTTCGCCGCGCAAACGCTGACAGCAATTTCAAATGTTCTTGCTGCGGTTGGAGTGGCTTTTTTGATTTTTGTTGGGACATTACTTGTGTTGGCTTTTTTGGTTTGGCTCTGTTATGTCGCCTTTTTCTACTTTTTGGCATAGTCAAATGAAACGAGAAGATGCCGAACGGCTGAGATGACGTGGGGCGAAACCGAATACACGCAAGCTAGGGACAAAAAGACAAGCCGAATAAGAAAGTCGCTGTTTCGCGCTCACGTCCAATAACTTGTTGTGCGCGTCTTTGCTTGAAAACTACTTTCGTTTTTTTATGTTACGGTTCTGAGTAGTCTTTAACTGTTTCACTGTTACAGGACGCTAGTAGAAGCTATGCACTTTCAGTGCAAGACTTTAGTTCGCTTTCTTTTCTTAATCTGAAAAGAAAAAATCAAGCAAATTTCATTTGCGTTCGATTCTTAAAACCTCTGCACTTCCAGTGCAGAGTCGTTTAGTTGTCCATTTTCAAATACCCAAGTTTCCTCAGGAATAAAACCTTCTCCGCGTAATACACGATGGCGCGGGAAAAACAACACAACTTTGTTAGGATGCCAAGATACGATTGGCGGAGTGCAAGCGTCAACATACTCAGAAAGTTTCGGTAATTCGTCGCGTCCCAAAGTAAGAAAGCGTAAGCCGCCGCCCGGACAAGCGTTTCCGCCGCTAACAAATTCAAGAAGAACAATCTCTTTTCCGTCATTCAAACCGCGTTTGTAATAGGTATGAATTATCGGAATAGCATCAATATTTTCGTCAACAGAGGTTTTCAAAACTATTCTGCCGTCAAGCCTCACTTCGTAGCCGAAATCAATATCCTTACGCCGTAAAATCTCAAGCAGTCCAGCTTCCGTTGTAAGAGAAGTTTCACGAAAGTCTTTTTCAGTTTCTTGGGCAGTTGCGAAACTAACGGCAAAACCTATTACCAATAGCAAGGCAAGGATAAAATTAAAAACTTTCATAAGCACGATGTTTATTTAACCACGAAGCGCACAACGGCGGAGTTGACGTGGGCGGAAACCGCATACACGCAACGTCAGGGTAACGGACAACACCAAATGAAAGTAGCTGTTTCCGCCTCGCGTCCATTGACTTGTTAGGTTGCGCCCTTTGGTTCACATAGCCAAATATCAGCCACACTTTTACTTGCATAGCAAGCTCAGAGCGTAGCTCACACTCAGCACAGATAAGATATTTACTCGTTTGCCCATTTCTGGAAAAACTCGCCTAGCTTCTCCATGGATACCAGCGGATGCGTTGTCATATGGAAATTATCCACCATCGTTGGACTGAGTAAGTCCATGAGTTCTTCAGCCGATTCAACTTCAAAGACAAAGAACCCACCGCGCTTGTCCACAAAGACGCCGCTTGCCGTCATCTTGCCGGAAACCATGATGCGCTGCATCAGTTCTCCTGCTTCCTGTCGCAAGCGAGGCACTGCATCGCCGATGATTGTGTCAAACGCCTCAAAACTGACAAAGATTTGCATATTTTTCACCTCTTCTTGTGGAGTTCTAACATGTAATGGAAACAGCTACGTATGCTGAATTCTTTACTCTTGTTTTGCAGTATTATCAAATACTCGCAAGATTTTAGCAACCTAACGGTTGAGATGACGTGGGGCGAAACCAGCAACAGGCAACGTGAAGGGAAAAAAGTTACCTTGATAAGAGAGTAGCTGTTTCGCCCTCACGTCCATTGAATTGTTCGACGGCGTGTCGTAGTAATGAGGCACTTAAGTTTTCTACCCTCAAGTGCAGAGCGTCAGCAACGATTACGATATTTTTCGTTCATCGAACATTCGATAAATTACGCCAAATGCGAACGCCAGTTACAACTGTTGTAATTGGTCTGTGCGACGCGCAACTCTTCGTCGGTTTCAAAAAAATCAACCGCGCCGCTCGTGATTTCATAATACGCGCCGACGACACCAATCTTATTACTCGCCATTGCCGCTTGAATTGCCGGATATTTCTTAATGTTAAAAACTTGCTGGCGCACGTTGGCGATGACGGCTTCGCGCATTTTGGCTTTGTTGTCGCGGATTTTCGGAATCTTTGACACCGAAGGCACGATTTGATTGAGCAGAGCCTGAATACTCGGCGTTTCCCGCGCACGGTCGGCGGCGGGCAGCAAAGCGGCTTTGACCGCGCCGCAGCCCTCGTGTCCCATCACGACGACAAGGTGTGTTTTCAGATGATTGACCGCGTATTCGATGCTGCCCGTTGTTCCCAAATCAACCACGTTACCGGCGATGCGGGTGATAAATAAAGTTCCCAAACCCTGGTCAAAGACAATTTCCGTTGGCACGCGGCTGTCGGAACAAGCCAGAATGACGGCGAATGGAGTTTGCCCCAGAATCTGGGCGCGACGTTCGGCGGCGGAAAGTTCGGGACGACGCGCCAGTCCGCCGAAAAATCGGGCGTTTCCCGTTTTTAACTGGCGCAGTGCTTCCTGCGGAGTGCTGGCAATCGACTCTCGCAGTTGCGCGATTTCCTCCATCGTCGCGCCGCGTTTGACGGCATCGGCGATTCTCTGGTCTTGCAAAACATTGTCCGTCGGCAAAGGCGTTGGTGTCGGTGTCGGCGTTTGTCCCTTCGCCGCCAGACCGCCAATTGCTATTCCGCCCAAAGCCAGCAAACTCTTACAAACATCTCTTCGGTTAATTTTGTTTTCGCTCATTTGTTTTTCCATACTATTTCATTATACCGCACACTGTAACATCACAACACGCCGCGTTCGTAATTTTTGCATATGTCGGAAGCCGTCGAACGTCAGAGTTGAGAGGAAACAGCGTTTTTTGCTGTTTTCCTCAGATAGCGAAATGTTTGGCAGAGAGACGATGCCACGAGCGAAAGGCGGGAACGTCAACCACGAAGGACGGTTACGAGCGTCTCGCTTTCCGTCTCCAACGCCGTTGAGCGGAAGCTCTCGAGCGTAACATATATGTCAAGATGTTGGCGACCCGTCGTTTGCTCAAAAGTTGCATCGGCTGTCTGACCAAACTTTGAATTATACGGAAACTTTTTCCGCTTTAATTTTGTAATTCATACAACAATTTTCCGCTTGTCGCAAGCCGATATTTGCTTTCTTCGAGGTTTTATCATAATACGCCTTGTCCGTTAAATAAATTCAAAGGACATCCGTTAAATTAGTTTAACCGACTTCCGTTGAATTAGTTTAACGGATAACTTTACCAATAGGTCAGCACTTTGCCTGGAAAGTATTTAAGGTTACCTAGAAAGTAGCTTTTTGGGCAGCCTTTTTAGGCAAAGCCGATTCGATTCCAAACTTTTGCTTTTTTTATTTCAACTCATTATTTTCTTACCTTTTTACTTTGCTTTCAGTTATTTCATTCCGAGATTCTTCATCAAAAAGCCGTAAATATCGGCTTGTTCTTCGATAACTTTCGCAGTCGGTTTGCCCGCGCCGTGTCCGGCTTTGGTTTCGATGCGAATCAGAACCGGCGCATCACCGCCTTGCGCTTCCTGCAAAGTTGCCGCGTATTTGAAACTGTGCGCGGGTACAACGCGGTCGTCGTGGTCGGCAGTCGTAACCATTACGGCAGGATATTTCGTGCCTTTTCTGATATTGTGCAAGGGCGAATATTTGTAAATCGCCGCAAATTCCTGCGGGTTATCACTTGAACCGTAATCGGAAGTCCAGGCGCGTCCGATGGTGAATTTCTGGAAACGCAGCATATCCATTACGCCGACTGCCGGAAGTGCCGCGCCGAATAAATCAGGTCGTTGGTTGAGAACCGCGCCAATTAATAATCCGCCGTTTGAACCGCCGGAAATCGCCAGTTTTTCGGGGCGTGTATATTTATTTTTGATTAAATACTCCGCCGCGCCGATAAAATCGTCAAAGACATTTTGCTTTTGCAGTTTCGTTCCCGCTTTGTGCCATTCTTCGCCGTATTCGCCGCCGCCGCGCAAATTCGGCACAGCGTAGACTCCGCCGTTTTCCATCCACACAACGCGCGAAACCGAAAATCCGGGCGTGAGCGAAATGTTGAAACCACCATAAGCGTAAAGCAAGGTTGGATTGTTTCCGTCAAGTTTCAAACCTTTTTTGTGGACGATGAACATCGGAATTTTTGTTCCGTCTTTGCTTGAATAAAAAATCTGCTTGACTTCATAATTATTCGGGTCAAATTTCACATCGGATTTGCGGAAGATTTCTGATTTTCCGGTTTTCATATCGTAACGGTAAATTGTCGGCGGCGTGTTAAAACTCGAAAAGGTATAAAAGGTTTCCGTGTCGAATCGTTTGCCGCCGAAGCCGTTCGCCGTGCCGATTCCGGGAAGTTCAACCGTGCGGACGAATTTTCCGTTCAAATCGTAAACGCGAATCTGCGTGTAAGCGTCTTTAAGATAATTGCCGACAAATTGGTTATTGATAAAATCCACACTGCCGAGCGTTTCCGCCGTTTGCGGCACGATTTCGCGCCAAACTCGGTTGTTGTATACGTATTCTCCATGTTTGAGTTCGCCGCTGCGATTGCCTTTAACTTGTACCGCCACAATGCGACCGAGCGGCGCGTCTTTATCGGTGCGGAAGTAAAACGTCGAGTCATCGTTGCCAATAAAACTATAATCGGCTTCGAGTTTGTCAACCAAAGGCATTACTTTTGAATCGGCTTTCGACAAATCCTTGTAGAAAATCATATTCATCGGCGCGGTGCCTTTCGTTACATAAATAATCAGCCACTTGCCATCTTCGGTTACGCTGCCGCCAACGCCCATTTCCTTGTCGTCGGGACGTTCATAAATAAGCACGTCTTCCGATTGCGGCGTGCCGAGTTTGTGATAATAAAGTTTTTGAAAATAGTTGATTGCCGAGAGTTTTGCTTTTTCGTCGGTGCGCGGAAAGCGCGAATAAAAAATGCCTTTGCCGTCTTTTGTCCAAGATGCGCCGGAAAATTTAATATCCTTCAAAACATCGGGCAAATCTTTTCTCGTTTCGACATCGCGGAAATGCCATTCCTGCCAATCCGAACCGGCGGAAGACAAACCGTAAGCCATCAATTTGCCGTCGTCGGTAATTGCCGGAAAACCGGAAAGCGCAACCGTGCCGTCGGCGGAAAGTTTGTTCGGGTCGAGCAAAACGCGCCCTTCGCCTTTGACCGAATCGGCGACATATAAAACCGATTGATTTTGCAAACCGTCGTTTTTGGAATAAAAATAATACTTTCCTTCTTTGGTCGGCGCGGAATATTTTTCGTAGTTCCAAAGTTCGGTCAAACGCTTTTTTAACTGTTCGCGTTCGGGAATCTGATTTAAATAGCCAAATGTAACTTTATTTTGGGATTCGACCCAAGCCTTTGTTTCGGCGGAATTGTCATCTTCGAGCCAGCGATACGGGTCAGAAACTTTTGTCCCGTGATAATCGTCCGTCTGGTCAACCGTTTTGGTTTTCGGATACTCAATTTTAGTTTGAGTAAAAGCATTGCCAGCAAAAAACATAGAAATCAAAAGAACAAAGCCTACCTTAAACATCATTTCGCGCATAATCACCTCATCAAAATTTTTATAATTTTTATATTAGTATAGTGTGCGTTTGATGTCAGACAAGGCAGGGAAGTTGGATTGGAGATTAGAGCGTCGGTTAAAATAAAATGAACACTTCTTCTTTTGATGCCTATGGCAATTGATTGTTCTAAATGTGTTTCCGGTTTCCGACAGCCAATCCGTTTTTTGATAAAGCAGTTGTTTCACTTTTGATGCCTGTGGCGGCTATTTTTTTGCCGCTTGAAAATTTGGCGAAAGGCGACGCAGATTTTCGACTGCTCTCGGCAAAACTTCCAAAACGTATTCAACATCTTCCATTGTGTTATCTTTGCCAAAACTAAAACGAATCGCGCCGCGGGCGAGTTCATCATTTCTGCCAAGCGCGCGAATCACCGGCGAAGGCTCAAGACTTCCCGACGAACACGCCGAACCGGTCGAAACCGCCACGCCTTGCAAATCTAAGTTTATAAGCAAGCCTTCGCCTTCGATCGAGCGAAAAGAAATGTTAGAGATATTCGGCAACCGATTTTCACGATTGCCGTTCGGTTCAATGTCGGAAATTCTTTCTGCCACATTGTTTTCAAATTTATCGCGCAGATTCTTCAGATGTTCGGCTGTTTCCCGCAAATTATTTTTAGCTAGTTCGCAAGCCTTTCCAAAAGCGACGATGTGCGGAACTGATTCCGTTCCGCCGCGCCGTTCGCGTTCCTGATGCCCGCCGATGTTTTGCGCGTGAAGCCGCACGCCGCGCCGCACATATAACGCGCCAACGCCTTTCGGCGCATAAAGTTTATGTCCCGAAATAGAAAGTAAATCACAGCCGATTTCTTCAACATCAACTTTTATTTTCCCGAGGGCTTGCACTGCATCTGTATGAAACCAAATTTTTTTGCCTTTCTCTTTTTCGGCGCGAACAAATTTCCCGATTTCATCAACCGGCTGAATCGTGCCGATTTCATTGTTCGCTGTCATAATCGTTATTAAAATCGTCTCTTCACGAACCGCATTTCTGACATCTTCGATTTTAACGATGCCGTCTTCATAAACGGGCAAATATGTTATTTCGCAACCGTGCTTTTCCAAATCTTGGCAAACTTCCCTGACTGCCGAATGTTCAATGTTTGAAGTAATTATATGTTTTCCGTATTTTTCGTTTGCCTCAATCAAACCGCGAATCGCCAGATTATTTGCTTCCGTGCCGCCCGAAGTAAAAACGATTTCATTTGGACGGGCGTTAATAAGTTCGGCGACTTGATGTCGCGCTCTATCAACCGCGCCGCGAGCTTCCTGCCCGAAAAAGTGAATGCTCGAAGCATTGCCGAATTTTTCGGTCAGAAACGGAAGCATTGCCGCGACGACTTCGCGGTCAATCGGCGTGGTTGCGCTGTTGTCTAAATAAACTCTACGGAACATAAATATATTCTAACTCATTGTATTATCTTGCCCTAAACAACCGCGATAAGATAAAGTAAAACGTGGAAAATTATTTTCGCATCAAAACCGAAAACAATTATTTACGCAAAGGAATAAAAATGGATTTTACAACAAAAGAATTATTAAAAAGATACGCAAAACTGGCTGTCGGACAACCGTTTGCGCCGATTTTATTGAACATTTTGGTAACGAGCGTTTGCGATATGCGCTGCACGCATTGTTTTTTTACCGAAGAACTCGATGACCGTCCGCGCAAAAAATTACAGATGAAAACGCACGAAATCGAAAAAATTTCCGAAACTTTGGGCGGAAATCTCGGCGTTTTGATTCTCGCGGGCGGCGAGCCGTTCACGCGAAAAGATTTGCCGGAAATCGTCGGCGCGTTTCACCGCAATAACAAATTAGAATCGGTTTATCTGATGAGCAACGGACAGATTCATCCGCGTATTTTCCCCGATGTAACGCGCATCTGTCAGGAAAATCCGAATTTGAATGTAACAATTGCTTTGGGAATTGATGGTTTGAAGGATGAACACGAGAAAATTCGCCAAAAACCCGGAAGTTGGGATAAAGCGATTCACACAGCGCGAACTTTGCAGGAAATGAAAAAGGAATTTCCGCGCATTGACGTGCAAACCTGCACCTGCGTAATGAACTCAAACCAAGACACGATTTTTGATTGGTATGATTTTCTGAAATACGATTTAAAGCCCGACAAAATTAACATCAACTACATTCGTCCGCCGTCAAAAGACCCGAATGAACTAAACTTCGACCACAATCGTTATGCAAAGTTGTCGCATCTGATTCTTGACGATGTGAAGAATGCGGCGATTAAAAATAATTACGGCGGTTCAGCCGGATTTTTCAAAGCGGCGATTGATATTTATATGCACGATTTGATTGCCAAAGTAAAGGAAACTAATGAGAAGCAGATGACTTGCTATGCCGGAACTGCGGGCGCGGTTATTTATGACGAAGGCACGATTTCTTCCTGCGAAAACAAATCGGAAGTGGCAAATCTGCGCGATTTCGATTGGAATTTTCAATCAGCGTGGAACTCGCCGCAAATGAAACAACGGCGCAAGGAAGTCGCCAACGGCTGTTTCTGCACGCACGAATCGAACTCTTATTATCCGAGTCTGCCGTTTAATCCGAAACATCTGATTCAGATTAAAAAACTCGAAAAACAAATGAAAAAAGCCTCGAAGAGTTTGGATTTGAGCCAGCCGCAAACCGAAGGCGTGGCGGTCAAGGCTTAAAAAATATGTTGACTTACAAAGCAATGTATAAATTTTTAAAAGACGGCGTTCACGGCGAAGTTTTAGATTTTGCGGGCGTGATGACCTGCGGGAAAACTTTGGACGAAACCCGAAAACTTTTAGCCGACGCTCTGGTTGATATGGCTGAAACAAACTTGATTTTGGGCGAATCTTTGCCGATTCCGAATCCAAATATTTCCGACAGCGAAGCAGATTTGGAAGAGCCGATTATCTTAAATCGCAAATCGCAAATCTAAAATCATAAATGCCAAATACACCGAAAATTCTCATCATTTCATCTGATACGGGCGGCGGGCATCGCTCGGCGGCGCAAGCATTGGTCGAAGGTTTGCAGAAATTTCGGGAAAGCAAGTTTGTCGCCGTCCGTGTTATCAAAGCCGTCGAAGAATCTCATCACATTACTGAAAAACTCGTTAATTTATACAATTGGATTCTGCGAAACAAACAACATTGGATGAAATACGTTTTTTGGGCGATGAATCGCTTTCGCCCGGAAACACGCGATTTTGTTTATCGGCGTTCCTTTGGTTACGTCGCCGAACAATTTGAAAAATGGTGTCCGCATATTGTCGTCAGCGTTCATCCTTTGACACAGCATATTTTTGCGCGAATCTTAAAAGAATTAAATTTAGCCAACCAAGTTCCGCTCGTAACCGTTGTTACCGACCCGTGTTACGGTTTTTGGAAAGGTTGGGCGTGCAACGATGTTTCACTTTATCTGGTGGCAAACGAAGAGGCGCGAAGGCAGTTAATTGATTACGGTGTTTTGTCGGAAAAAATAAAAATTTCCGGTATGCCGATTCATCCGAAATTTCACGAAGTTGACGAAAAATCAGCCCAAGCCGCACGACAGGCTCTTGATTTAAATCCCGATAAATTCACAGTTTTTGTTAATGCTGGATGGGCAGGCGGCGGAAACATTCCGCAGATTTTCCGCGAACTTATCAATGGTGAACTCGACGTGCAGACAATTTTTCTCGCCGGAAAGAACGAAGAGCTTCGCAAGGAAGCCGAAGAATTGGCGAAAACAGCGAAATTTCCCGTCAAAGTCATCGGTTATTCCGATGATGTCGAGAAAATTATGCAGTCGGCAAATGTGATGATTTCCAAACTCGGCGGTTTGACGACCTTTGAAGCCTTGGCGTGTCATCTGCCGATTATTGCCGACACGACCACGCCGCCGATGCCGCAGGAAGCGGGAACGGTTAATCTGATTGCCAAAAACGGCGCGGGAATTTTGCTGAAAAAGGCAACCGACATTGTGCCGACAATTCAAAGTCTGCTCAATGATTCGGCGAGATATGCACAGATGAAAGCTGCCACAATCGGGATGGCGATTCCTAATTCAACCCAGAAAATTATCGAAGAAATTTCCGCGCTTTTGCCAAATCGTCAAGCCGCAGTTATCAACGCGCCGCAAGAGATTGAAACCCAACTTGCTCAAGTCTGACGACAATAAATTTACTTTTCTCACTTGTTACTTTTCTACAATTTCATTAACCTTTTTCTAGTTTTATTAAAAATCGCTTTTATTTTGTTGGAGAATTATTTTGAGCCTTTTACTTGAAGGAAAACGCGCCTTTGTGTCGGGCGGAACACGCGGAATCGGCGCGGCAATTTGTGAAGTCTTTGCGCGGGAAGGCGCGGACATAGCATTTAATTATCATTCACGCGACGATCTAGCCGAAGAAGTTAAAGCAAAAATCGAATCTTACGGCAGACGAACATTGGCTTATAAAGTTTCCGTTACAGATCGTTTCGGAATGAAACATATTGCACGGGAAATCCTCGATGCGTGGGGCGCAATAAATGTTCTGGTCAACAACGCCGCCGTTAACAAACCGGATAATTTTGCGACGACTACCGACAAAAGTTGGGATTGGGTGGTTGATACAAACGTCAACAGTCTTTTTGCCGTAACAAAACCGTTTTACAAACAAATGATTCGTGAGCGCGGCGGCTCAATCTTAAACATTACATCCGTCGGCGCGATTCGCTCGCTTCCGACATCGGTTCACTACGCAACTTCAAAAGCCGCGATGATTGGCTTTACGAAGTGTCTTTCGCGCGAAGCCTCAAATTTCGGCATCACGGTCAACGCGATCGCCGCCGGAATCTTCGACACGGATTTGGGCAACACTCTGCCCGAACGCCTTCTCCAAATGCACGATTTTTGGGTTTCAAAGGGAAGACTCGGCAAACCGCAGGAACTCGCCGAATTTGCCGCGTTTATGGTTAGCGACCGTAACAGTTTTATGAACGGCGAAGTCGTGATTGTTGACGGCGGCGCGGTTACATAATTTTAATTCACAATCGATTTCTATTTGAATATTCTGGATAATCCCTGAATTTGAAATTGAATTTCAATTCTAAGTGTTTGAAAATAAATAGTTTATTTGACAAAGCAGATTGATTTGTCGTAATCTAAGCAAGTTGAAAAACATTTCAGCAAAGGAGAAATATGGCAAGAGCAGAACTAATCGAAAATTTGAACAATGCGTTGAGTCTGGAACTTTCGGGTATAATTCAGTATTCGCAACACAGCTATTTGGTAACGGGAATCGAAAGGGAAATCTACAAAGGATTTTTCCGCGACCAAGCCGATGAAGCAAACGACCACGCGCAAACGCTTGGCGATAAAATAGTTGCGCTTGGCGGTGTGCCGACGGTGGAACCGGCGATAATTCGTCAATCGGCTGATATGAAGGAAATGCTCAAACAGGATTTGGAACTCGAACGCGATGCGATGGCGGTCTACATGAAAGCGTGGAATTCGTGCGACGAAGAAGATTTGCCGACCAAATTCTGGCTTGAAGAACGTATCGCTAGCGAGCAGCTGCATATTGAAGAACTCGAAAAATTAACTTCCGAACGCACGGCAAAAGTTAATTCCGAGAGAATTGTTTTGCGCGAAGTTAGTTGAGAGTTGAGAATTTTTACGTTTCTGTTTTACGCTTTGGGCGCGTCTTTGAGCCAAAATATTCAAAACCTTGGTGTAGACTCAGAACGATTCATAAAAAAGACGGAGAGCATTGTTTGATAACTATGCTCTCCGTTTAATTTTTTCGATAAGGAAGAGAAAAATTTAAGCAAAACTCGGGAACTCAAGAACCTTCGCGTCCTTTGTCGTTTCTTCCGATTCAGACTTTTGTTTGTTCAAACGATAACGCGCCGAAGCTATAACGCGATGCAGGTCGTCCAACATTTCAGCATCAATTGATAATGTTTTCTGACATAACCAACCTAAATCTTCCGTCCACGTCGAAAGTTTGATAATCGCTTGATTATCCGCCAAAGAAACTTCAACTTTTTTCTCGTCAGAAAAAATCGGTAGAAACTTTGTCGCTAAATTGCTTTGCATAAATTTTATGTAGGAATTGAAATTCGATTTCAATAAGGATTATGCCAGATAAAAATGCCTTCGTCAAGTTTTGATAAGAATAAAATCAAAAAGGTAAAAGTAAAAGTTAAGAATAATTTTATCCCCTGCTAGTTTCAGTTTTAACTGAGTTCTAAATTTTCATTATTCGATAACTTTTATTCAACTACCTAAAACGAAACAAATCTCATTGAGAAAAGCATTAAGGTCTAAATTTTAATAGTCCAGATTTGAATTTTGCAATCATTGAGACTTTTTGTCTTGTTACTTTTGCCTTTTACTTTTTATTTCTTAGCTTTCCACTCTTTTAAGAGATTTTCCAAGCCGCTCGTATTCGCCTGTGGATCTGACGCTTTACCGACTTGAATCGCTCGCTCAGCTGTTTTAATAGCTTCGTCTTTTTTGCCCATTTCATTTAACAGGCGCGATTTCGATACCAATGCGCCATAAGTTTCAGACACCCTAAGCGATTCATTTAACCAGCCGAGAGCTTCATCATAATTTGCGGTAAGTTTTGAATTTATGACATAATTTGCCGCTTGAATCGGAATAGAACCCATATTTCGGCGAGCCGTCTCCAGAATTCTTTTGGAAACACCGCCGACATCAATCGTAAAAGGAACACGCACTTTTTCCCAACCAATGGCAACCTGCGTCGTATTATCGGTTACATTTTCAAATTCGATTGACATGGATTCTTTAAAATCAGCCGCCATCGGTTTGACGTTGACGCGCAAAGCGTCTTGTTTAACGTCGTAATCAAAACTTCCCCATTGGTCTGAAGTCTTGTTAAAAATGACTATCCATTCATCTTTGTTTGGAATTGTATGCAGGCTATATTTGCCTTTCGGCAAAGTTTGACCGCTGATTTTAACATCGTTTGAAACTTCAAAAGTAGTCGCTTCGTTTGCGCCGGTTCGCCACACTTCACCAAAAGGGACGAGTTTGCCCCAAATTTCCCGTCCTTTGACATTCGGACGGTGATAGATGATTGAAACAGTGGTGTCGCCGACTGTTTGTGAAATGCTTTGGCGTGGGCTTGCGCGCGGCAGAGTTAACTGCGCGAACAGGTTTGAAACGCCAAACAAAACCAAAATCAAAAGCATAGATATTTTTGTTTTCATAAATTTACTCCTTAAAAATTATTATCACACCAAGGCGCAAAGTTTGCCAAAATTAGCCGTAATTTCAATTGATTTTTACTAGCTTTCCAAACGCTCACGCGCCCGCTGAATAAACAAAGTCAGCATTTCGGCAATTTTCTTACTCATTTCGCTGCTGATAATAGATTCACCCGCTAGACCGGCAAGCAAATGCAGTTCTCGTGCAGAATTGCGGCGCAGTTCGACAGCTTGCGAAAACTGTACGAACGTTAAATTTTTTCCCTTTTCGATAAATTCCGCCGCGTAACGCAAAAGATTTTTCGTTTCGCCCGCAACCGGCAGCCATTCAATTCTTTCTTCATTATTTTCAGCCATTTCGACGGCAAATTTTTGCATCATCGAACCGACAAAAGGAATGTCGGCGCGAATTGTCCAGTGCGAAATGCCTTTTGCGTCAGTGTGAATGCTTTCGACGCTCGGCATCAGTTCGACAAAATTTTTGATGTCGCCGAAAAACTCGCGCACCTTTTCCAGACTTGTTTTGACTTCGACTTGATCGCTGTAATCAGCGCGAATTATGAACATATAAAAGTTTTAGCGTTGTATTTATTTTCGGTTTTTATTATCTACTTTTGGAAAATGAAAGTCCAAACTAAAAATCAAGATGCTTGGCGAAAATCATTAAGTTTTATTGATTTTGAAGGTTCACCCAAACAAAGGAGAACATAATTGATGACATTTTCGGCTAAACTCTGTATTATTTAAGGTGTCAAACTTCAGACAATAATTTTAACTTCTTTGCAAAAGAATGAGAAATATAATATGGGTAAATTTTCTTCCATAAAGATTGTTTTTTTACTGTCTTTGTTTTTTTCAGTTTCGGTTTTTGCTCAAACACCGCAGCCTTCGCCGACTCCGCCGCCGACCGATGACGACGTGGTGAAAATCACTACCAAACTCGTGCAGTTCGACGCGGTTGTGACCGACAAAGACGGCAATCAGGTCAGGGATTTGAACATCGCCGACTTTGAAGTTCTACAAGACGGTAAGCCGCAGAAAATTACGAATTTTTCGTATATCAATACCGAATCGCCCGCGCAGTCTTCGCCCGTGACGACGATTAAAAACGGCAAAAACGTCGTTTTGCCGCCCGCCCGCGTTCGTCCTGAAATCAGCGGACGAATCCTGACGTTTATCGTTGACGACGGAAACTGCACGGCTTCGCAAATCGGGATGACGGCGGCGCGTGAAGCGTTGATTAAATTCGTCAATGAACAAATGCTGCCGAACGATTTGGTTTCGATTTACCAAACGCGCGGCGGAAGCAGTCTGCTTCAGCAATACACTTCGGACAAAACTCAACTGATGCGCGCCGCGCGGCGGATTCGCTGGTATCCGCCGCAGGGAAGCTGCGTCAGTTATAACGGCGATTTTTTTGAACCGACGCGCGAAGATTCGACGGGCAAACGCACCGGTCAAGGCTCATTTGAAACTGATGCAAACCGCAAGACTCGCGAGCAAATTGAAGATTCAATTCGCGACAATCAAGCGGTCGGCACAATCGGCGTAATTCGTTACGTCGTGCGCGGTCTCGGAAAAATCAGCGGGCGCAAAGTCGTCTTTTTGCTCTCTGACGGTTTGCCGCTACGCACGCGCGAGGGCATAAATCGGCAGGCATTTGATGCGCTGCGCGATTTGACGGATGCGGCGAACCGCGCTTCGGTCGTTTTTAATACGATTGACGTGCGCGGGGGAATATCGTATTCGCCACAGGGAAACGACGAAGGTGGGAGTGCTGTTGAAAAGCGAATCAGGGAGGTTCGTGTTACGCGCGACGGATTATTTCATTTGGCGGAAGAAACCGGCGGCGTCTTTTACAAAGAACAGAATTTTCTCGACGTTCCGATTCGCCGCGCTTTGAGCTTGGAAAAGGGTTATTATTTAATCGGTTACGAGCCGGACGACGAAACTTTCAAAAGCAAAGATTTCAATAAAATCGAAATCAAATTAAAACGTCCCGATTTGAAAATAAGCTCGCGCGCCGGATTTTTAGGCAGAACCGACAACGAAACCGCGCCGAAAAAACGCACCGGCGACGGCGAACTCTACGAAGCGATTGTCGCGCCGCTGCCGCGTGCCGGTTTAAACGTGCGCCTCTCCGCTTTTTTCGCCAATGACGCGGCGCAGGGAAATGTCGTGCGTTCGCTCGTTCATTTGGACGGCGGCGAACTGATGTTTGTTGACGACGCGAACGGATTCAAAAAAGCCGTTTTCGACGTCGTCGCCGTTACGTTGAACGAAAAAAACGAAGTCGTTGACGAATTTAACCGGACGCACACTTTCAAGATTGAAGCGGCGGCAATGCCGCTCATCAAACAAAACGGGCTAATTTACACGACCGATGTGCCGATTAAAAAAGCCGGAAATTATAATTTTCGTCTGGCGGTGCGCGACGCGGGCAGCAAAATGCTCGGCTCGGCGAGTCAAATCATTCAAGTTCCCGACCTTAAAAAAAGCAAAATTTTTCTGTCCGGTTTAACCGTCAGCCAGGTTGACGCGAACGGTAAATTCGTCGCGCCGTCCGCCGTCAAACCGGAAAACGCGCTTTCCTTGACCGATTCGGCGGCAACTCCGGCAATTCGCCGCTTTCGCCCGAACTCGATTCTGGCTTACGCTTACACGCTTTATAACGCGCGAGCCGACAAAACGACGAATCAGCCGAAACTGACCGTTCAGGTTAATTTATACCGCGACGGAAAAATTATTTCCGAAGGAAAACCGCAAACGCCGGAACTCGAAAAGCCGTCCGATCCGAGTCGCATCAACGATTACGGTTATCTGCGGCTCAACGC
>MWZA01000027.1 GCA_002050455.1 Acidobacteria bacterium 5-1
GGAGAGTAATGCTATGGAAACAAAACTTGAAAAAGAAGTGCGCTTCTTAAAAATTTACGCAGTTGTCGCCACGCTTGTTGGCGCAGTATTTTTTCTTTCAGCTTTTGCAGTGCAAAACAAGAATCAGAAGTTTGCAGAGATTGATGTTGAACGCATTAACATCGTGGAAAAAGATGGCAAACTCCGTATGGTCATTTCTAACCAAGAACGCCAGCATCCGGGTATCGTCAACGGAAAAATTATCGAGCGCAAATTCCCGCGTCCGCCCGGAATGATTTTCTTCAATCACTTGGGTGAAGAGATGGGCGGTTTGATTTTCGGCGACAACGGCGGCAACGGGCATTTCGGTTCGCTGACTTGGGACAAAGTGAGAAACGACCAAACAATGGGATTCAGATATTTAGAAAGCGACAACGGAACGTATCAAAGCGGCTTAGAAATGTGGCAACAACCGAATCTACCGGCTGACGTAATGAACGCGAAATTAGATGCCGCCAATAAAATAACCGATGAAAAAACCAAGAAAGCCGCCATTCAAGCGATGCTCGACAATAACGAACTAGCAACAAATCGGCTTTTCTTGGGCAAGCGACGCGATAACTCGAATGAACTTGTAATGAATGACATCAAAGGCAGAGCGCGTATCAGAATGAAAGTCGCGCCGGACGGCACACCGAAACTTGAATTTTTGGATGAAGCGGGTAAAGTTATTTCTAGTTTGCCTGAAGAAAACAAAGCCGATAAGAAATGACAGGCGTTCGTTATAACAACGCGCCGTCGAACAATTCAATGGACGTGAGGGCAAAACAGCGACTTTGTTATCACGTTGCGTGGTTACTTTCAGCTTGCGCGGTGGCGGTTTCGCCCCACGTCATCTCAGCCGTTAGCCGCTTCGTGTAGATTTGGCGAAAACCCCTTCGGATGATGAGAATTATGAAAGATCTAACTTCTTACTTTGTTGGTTGCTTGATTCTGATAAGCCTGCTTACTACATTTTCGTCTGCTCAAGAGGCGACTGAAAATTTGCTTGAGAAGGTCAGTTTGAATTTTTCTTTCGTCGCTGAACCAACGGCTGAAAGCGTCGGTTTTAATAATCCTAAAAGTTATTGGAATTTGGAGTATGAATTGGTTCTGACGGATTCTTCAACTCTCGAAAAAATCGGAAGATGTTATCGCAACGAGGAGTATAAGTTTATTTGTCCTCTGCAAACAAACAAGAAATTAGCAAAAAAATTAAGCAAAAAAATTCGGCAGATTTCAATTCCTATTGCCAAAAGCAAGTTTAAGAAAAAAGAACTCTTATCCGAAGCAAACCGTGATGTTGTCATTCCCATACAGCTTTCTTCGGAAGTGATTGACATTTTTAACAAAGCGGTAAATTCCGACAATAATCCGACTTTCGTTTTGTTCGTCAAAACAAAGGCTTTTACCAGAACTTCAGACAAAGTTAAATTTAAGAAAAAACTCTCGTCAAACAGAGTTTATCCGCTGAAGTTTTATCGAAGCGACAAAACTTTTGATAATTTCTGGAATATAAAAAATCTTGGATATTCTTTCGGCGTTCGGAGAGAAGGCAACATAATAAAGGAATTTGTGATTATTGGATATTGAAACGAAGTTAAAAACAGATTGTTTTTATTTCTACTCGAACTTGAGTGAAGGAAAAAGGCGTGGTAAAAACAAAAACGCGGCTAACAATTCAATGGACGTGAGGGCGAAACAGCTACTTTGTTATCGAGTTGCGTGGTTTCTTCCAGCTTGCGCGTAGCTGGTTTCGCCCCACGTCATCTCAACCGTTAGCCGCTTCTTGAATGAATTTGTAGCGTGCTTATTTGAAACTTGAAGGAGGCTTCGCAGGATTTGTTTTATCCAAAACAGATACGCGAAGTAGCCAAACATAAGGCTTGCAATTGGTTTAACAACTTGCAAGCCAGAAGCAAATTACTAATCTCGGAGGTCAATCTAAATGAACAGAAAAAACAATAATTTAGCGTTTTTCACGCTATTCGTCATTGGGCTTATTAGCTCATTAACCCTAAATCTTTCGGCTCAAAATAAAGTTTGGGCAGAAAATAATCAACCGCAAAAAGCAAATGTTACGGATAAAGTTCTGCAAAACTACATTGACATTTCTTCTTTGCCGATGAGCAAAAGACCGAAAGCCTTTAGCGACCTTTCGGTTGAAGATAAAACAAGAATTTTCAAACTGCATTTGGCTTTGCAATTTGTCAAACGTCCAAATCTGACAGCAGACTAGAAAGATATTCTTTTGGAAAGTATCTCAGCAATAACGACCGATACTTATGACCGAACAAAGGATAGGGAAAACACGGAATCTATTGCTCAAAGTATTCAAGCTCGTGCAACTTCAATCTTTTCACGACAAGAAGCATTTGAAATTTTTGCAAGTTTAGGTGGCGGACAAGCAGATATTGTGTATTTACAAAAGTATCTTGGGTTAGCCAATCTTAAAATGTTATCTGAAAGAAAAGAATTCTTCAGAAATGCGTCTTCGCAAGATAAGAGTCTGTTTTGGAAGATTCATTTCGCTCGCAGTCTTGTTTTGTTTCCAGATTTAACCAAACAGCAAAAAGAAGTTATTTTGGATGCAATCGCTTTAGTCAATCCCCAAATTTATGAAACTTCAAAAACCTCTGCTGAATGGAAAACTAAAGTTGACGAACCCACAAAGACAATTTCTAATCGCGCTGTTGGGATTTTTTCTAAAGAAGAAGGCGTGAAAATTTTTGTAAAATTGGGCGGAGAGGTTGAATCTGAATTGCGCCCCAGCGAGTGTGATTGTTCTCGAGGGAGCATAGCAGCTTGTTGGGATGAATACTGTGTAAGTAGTTCTTGTCGCAGAACAGATGGCGGATGTGGAGTTTTTTGGCAGTTTGATTGCGATGGTGTATGTTAGATTCACCGAGTAGCGGCATTTTTGATGATGCCGCTACTCTCTTATTAACTCAAATCTATTGTTCCGATAGCTATGAAACTTAAATCGCTCTTAAAAATTTTCTTATTTTCACTATTATTTATGATTGCCGTTTCGCCTTTGCGAGGTTATGCAAATTTTCAGACTTCTTCGCTTATCGGCTTTATAGCTTATTTTTTCCTAACAAGCGTCTGCCTCAAAAAATTTAAATCGAAATTAGCAACTTGGCAAATTTTGATTGGCGTAATTATAGGTCTTTGGATTCTTCAGTTGCCAATGAGAATTATTTATTTTGAAGCGACCTTGATTTCTCTACCTGATTCACTTATCCATACGCTTGGAATAATTTGTGGTTTTCTGTGTTGGCGATTAAAAAGTCCTTTGAACATTTTAACGACTTTTCTTGGATGCTTGATTGCAGTTTTTATGTTTTATCAGGGCTATGATTATTGGTTTCACAAATTAAATTTCGGAACTTTTACAGGAAAGGTCGAAGCATATAATTTACCGGCAAAGTTTGAAGCGTTTGGTGAACAAAAAAATCTGATTACCGAAAAAGATTTAAATAATAAAATCGTCTTGCTTGATTTCTGGTATACACGGTGCGGAGTTTGTTTTGAGAAGTTTCCGCAAGTTCAAGCCGTTTATAGCAAATATAAAAACGATTCGTCCGTGATGATTCTGGCAGTTAATAAACCGATTGAAGAAGACAAACCCAATCAAGCCTTTAACGATATTCGTGAAGAAGGACACAGTTTTCCGGTTGTCATTACAAAAGACGAATATTTGGCTGAAAGATTCGGCGTAAAAGGTTATCCGACGACTTTTGTAATCAACACTAACGGGCAAATCATCTACAAAGGCGACATCGAAGGCGCGGTCAAAATGGTTGATGAATTGAAACGAAACAATTTGTAAAGTTGTAATGAAATGGGCGACGCGGCTAACAAGTCATTGGACGTGAGGCAAAAACAGCTATTCTTTAAAACTTGCCTCTTTAACTCATAGTTGCGTATTGCTGGTTTTTGCCCACGTCAATTCAATCGTTAGCCGCTTCTTGTAAAAATGGGCTAACAGAAAAAATTACAAATTAATGGAGGTAACTTACATGAACAGAAAAAACAACTCAGCGTTTTTAACGCTTTTCGTCATCGGGCTTTTCAGCCTATTCACAATTAACATTTCGGCGCAAAACAAAGTTTCAGCAAAAACTGACACTGCAACTAAACCGTGTTCAGGTGAAAAGTTTGTAATGCCCGCTTCAATAGCTCTCGGTAATGAAATCTTCTCGGATTATCTCAAAGTCGCAACTTTGCCGAAAGATAAAAGAGGAGAAGTTTTTAGGAAATTTTCAAACGAGCAAAAAGCATCTTTTATCAAAGTCAATTTGGCTTTGCAGTTCATCAAGCGATTAAATATGACACAAGAGCAACGAGAATTTGTGCTGGATGTAATCTCAAAAGTTTCTGCTGATATTTACGACAAGTCTGATGCCGAAAAAGCAAGATTGAATGAACAAAATAGTCTTGAGATTGAAAACAGAGCATTAGGACTGTTTGCTCACAAAGAATTGGGTGATTTTATCGAGCCTTTGATGACCGACAAAAACGAAGAAGTCGCGCTTTTGCAAAACTATGAGAACTTACTCAAAAACGCGATGAAAGCGAGAAAGAAACTTGTTCGAGAAATGCCTATAAATGATAGAGTGAATATTTGGAAGACTCAACTTGTCTATCATTTAACAACCGCTCGTTTATCAAAGGCTCAAAGCGAACTCATTGTGGACTTTTTGATGACGTTATCGCCTATCACCTTTGAACATCTTGTGAATGAAACTAAAGAAGAGTCGGCAAAAGCTACTGAAATTCTTGATAAGAAAATTCAGTCAGTCTTTTCAAAAGCAGAGTCGTTTGCAATTTTTGAAGAACTCGGTATTCAGAAAATTGTAACCGATACAATAGAAACGAATTTAGCACCGGGTCCATTTACAGAGTGCGATTGCCGTTGGTATTGTGGACTCAGGGGAGGGTCGTGTGGCTCTGGATGCAATATTCAGGTTCGAGACTGCGGCACGTTCGGGGATGACTGGTGTACTGGCAAATGCCCCATTTATTAAATCAATTGTCGTCGACAACCGGGTAGGAGATTTTAACCTACCCGGTTAATTTTCCGATGGAATTCCAATCAATCCTAATAGCTTATCTTACCTTACATATCGTTCTGATAATTATCGGACAGGTATCGCCGAATCCCGATTTTACTTTTATTTCTAGGTTTTTTTTATTTTTTTGCTTTACAATTTATTATATCAGGCTATTCAACGAGAATAACGCGACTTGGAAAATTTTGTTCGTGCTTATTACAATTCGCTTGCTGCTTTTAGGCGGTTATGATTTATATACTGCAATTACTGGACTGGGTAATTTACCTAATTTGACACTTGATTTACTCGGTATTATTTCAGGCTTTTTATATCTTCGCTTGGAAAACTCATTAAGATTACTGCCTTTTCTGATTAGTCTTGGTTTCGCGTCGTTGTTCATATTTTTTCGAGGTTGGGATTATCTGGCTCATTACCGTAACTTCGGCACGTTTACAGGCAGAATAAACGCTTATAGATTATCGCAAAAAATTGAAGGAATTGACCGGCAAAACACTAAAATAACCGATCAACTATTCGAGAATAAAATAGTTTTGCTTTATTTTTGGTCTACTCGATGCGGGCTGTGTTTCAGAGGATTTTCGCAAGTTCAAGTCGCTTACGATAAATACAAAAACGATTCATCTGTTGCGATTTATACAATCAATAAACCTGTTGAAGAAGACAAACCGAATCAAGTATTTGAAGTGATAAAAGAGGGAGGCTATTCATTTCCCGTTGTGATTCCGACGGATGAAGAGTTGCCCGAAAAGTTTGGCGTAACAGGTTATCCCACAACTTTCGTTATCAATCAAAACGGGCAAATCGTTTTCAAAGGCGACATCGAAGGCGCGGTTAAAATGATTGATGAATTGAAACGAAGCAGGTTGCAAAGGCGTGTTTAAAAACAACAACGCGGCTAACAATTCAATGGACGTGAGGCGGAAACAGCGACTTTGTTATCGCGTTGTCTTTTTAACCCAAACGGGCTTGGTGGCGGTTTCCGCCCACGTCATCTCAGCCGTTCGACGGCTTCGCTTAAAATCGTAAAGTGTAATATGCAAAAACTGTTTTTATTATTTTTGGCTTTGACTATTTCTTGTAATTCGAGCGTATCTTCAAGCGCAACGAAACAAGAGCCTGTTGCTGAACTTCCAAAACCTACTGCAACGCCACAAATTCCTGAGCCTTCTCCCTTGCCGACCAGAAAGGCGCAAACTAAGTTTAGTTTTAATTCTCACGTCGGCGCAGCAGAAATGACTTCTGAAACCGAAATGTGTTTGGTTATTCCAAACGACAATCTAGCCGAAGGAGATAAAGTTGCAGCCATATTTGCCGATTACCCCAAAGCCCAATCGTTGATAAATGCTGTGGTTGAAAAGAAACTTGTCAAATGCGGACGCAAAAATCACGATGTTTTAAGCGAAGTTTTTTATTACTCTTTGAAAGTCGTTGACGGAAGCTACGATTTTGAATCAGAGTATCAAGAACTTAATCCTGTTGCCATTGCTTTTGTCGGCAATCCGCAACCTGTTAATCTTAAAAGCGGCGTGGCAAGCGCAGACTTAAACAGCGACGGTAAGGTTGAGTATTTTCGGGCTTGCACTTCTAACGAAGGCGTTCATTTAACCGTTTGGACTGGACAACCGTTGAAAAGTAAGCGTCAGTGGCATTGGTATATTGACCTTAGTTTTGACACCGTGCCGAGTTGCAAGAAGAAAGATTACGAAGCTTGAAATGAAACGCGCCGTCGAACAATTCAATGGACGTGAGGGCAAAACAGCTACTTTCTTAAAAACGTCGCTCATTAAACTTTGGCTTGCGTGTTGTTGGTTTCGCCCCACGTCATCTCAACCGTTGGGTGCTTCTTGGTAAAATCCGACAGCCATTCATTTGGAAGAAAAATTGATTAATACGCTTTCGGTTGTTTACAGTCTTCAATGATACAATCGTTTTGTTTTCAAAATACTTTGGAGGCGAGAACGATGAAAATAGAAGAAGCCGTAAAAAACAAACGCGAAGAAATTCGACGTATCGCCGAGCGACACGGTGCGACTAACATTCGGCTTTTCGGTTCGGTGGCGCGTGGCGAAGCAAAAGATGAAAGCGACATTGATTTACTCGTTGACGTAACGCCGCAGACAAGTTCGTGGTTTCCAATCGGTTTGATTCTTGACTTGGAAAACTTACTTGGGCGGCGCGTTGAAGTCGTAACCGAGCGAGCCTTAAACAAAGATTTGCGTGAGAGAGTATTGCGCGAGGCTGTTCCGTTATGAAAGATGATGCTGTTTATCTGCGCCACATCGCCGAGTGTATTCGTCGGATTGAGAAAAATGTTGGCGGTGGGCGCGATGAATTTTTGACATCTGACACAGTTCAAGACGCGACATTGAGAAATCTGCAAACGATGAGTGAAGCCACTCAACACTTGTCCGAAGCTGCAAAGCTGACGCAACCGGAAGTTGAATGGTCAAAAATCGCGGCGTTTCGCAATGTTTTGGTTCACAACTATTTGGGCATTGATTTGGAATTAGTTTGGAAAGTTATTGAAAATGACTTGCCCGACTTAAAAGTTGCCGTTGCGGAGATGCTCCACAACACAACAGATACAGAAAGCTAAGACGCACCCAACAATTCAATGGACGTGAGGGCGAAACAGCGACTTTCTTTTGGCGTTGTCCGTTAAACTCGGAGTAGTGCGGCGGCGGTTTCGCCCCGCGTCATTTCAGCCGTTCGACAGCTTCTTTTGAAATATATGAAACGAGTAATTGCAGTTTTGATTTGTTTCGTTTTGGCAATCTTGATTGTAAAGTTTGTCCCGATGCCAGAAGTTTTAAAGTCGCCGTATAAAGCCGAAGTTGTCGAAACTTGGGAAACGCAAAACACGCCTTTTCGGATTCGTGTTGATAAACATATCGAGCGCGGCGGTTTTATGCCTGTTCTCGGCGGAGCTTATTACGTTTTTCAGTCAGAGTCTAGCAAAAACTCTAACCAATGGCGCGAAATTATGACGGTTCGCCACGACGACCCGAACGATATTCCGCGTGAGCAAGTTCGTTTTGCCGGAGATAAAGTTGGATACTTCTTTATGAACTCTGACTACGCCGTAACAAACGACGCTGGCGAGAGTTGGCGCATTTTCAAAATTTGCGAGTTTTTGCCGAGCAGTGAACCCTGCAAAGGCATTACAGATTTACGGATTGACGCTGACGGAAGAGGTGAAGTTAAAATATACTCGTCGGCAAAATACAAAGACAATTTGAAGATTTTGCAGACAACAGACTTTGGCAGAAGTTGGCGCGAAAAATAACGGGCTGTCGAACAATTCAATGGACGTGAGGGCGAAACAGCGACTTTCTTATCAACGGGTCTTTTTACCCTGACGTTGCGTGGCGGCGGTTTCGCCCCACGTCATCTCAACCGTTAGATGTTCTGATGACGTGCTACACTTTAGCGTTTGGAAAACCAAAGAATGAGAACTGAACTATCAAATGATGTTGTAAAAATTCGGCGTTATTGTGCTGACGACATTCCTTTGCTCTTTGAAGCCGCCCGCGAATCTATAAATGAGTTGTCTGCTTGGGTGTCGTGGTGTCATCCGAACTACACTATGGAGGACAGCCGCTCTTTTGTCTTGTCGCGTGAAACTGCTTGGAATCAAAAGACTGTGTTTGCCTTTGCCGTTTTTGATGTGAGCAGCAATTTGTTTCTTGGCGGCGTTGGGGTGAATCAGATTAACTGCAATCACAATTTTGCTAATCTTGGTTATTGGGTGCGAAGCAGTCAGACTGGGCGTGGTGTTGCAACGGCGGCAACACTTCTCGCGGCGGAATTTGGTTTTGAGGAGTTAGAACTAAATCGAATTGAAATTCTTACGGCAATAGAAAATATGGCGAGTCAGCGAGTTGCCGAGAAAGCAGGAGCTAAAAAAGAAGGCATTTTGCGAAGTCGTCTTTTATTACATAATCGCCCGCACGACGTAGTGATATATTCGCTGATTGTCGCTGACAAGAACATCTAACAATTCAATGGACGTGAGGGCAAAACAGCTTCTCTTTAAAACGCCCTTTCTTAATTCAGAGTTGCGCGTAGCTGGTTTTGCCCCACGTCATCTCAACCGTTAGATGCTTACTAATAGAGTGCGTTAACCTATTCCTTAACGAGTAGCAGGTATTATGGGTAACGGAACATTACAACTCGCCGTGATAATGAACCCTTTCGGCGAATGGGACCCGAACAAAGGCGACCATCACACTGACCTAGAAATTGAAGAGGACGAGTGGTGTGAATTATTCTACAAAGTATTAGGTGTCCCCGAACGCTGGAAGGAGGTTGACGGTCAACTTGAACCCGTTGAATTTAGTGAAGCACAGTTTAAGGAAATCCTGACAGGCAAAGGCTATCCAATGCTGGGGCGTATATGGTTCATGTACCGAGATGCTAATTATCTACCGTCAGAGGTTAGCAAACTGCTTGAAGAGTGCTTGAAAATTCAGAAGAAAACGGAGAATGTGTCTGCGTTATCGGCTTTAGGAAAGCTCATTGCGGCATGTTATGAAGCAATTAAAATCAACAGTGGGCTTTGCCTGCTCAGTGACTAGCTGTTTATATGGCGCAAGAATATTGTATCCGACACCCGCATCTAACAAATCATTGGACGTAAGGGCGAAACAGCGACTCTTTTATCACGTTGTCTTTTTACCTTAAACGGGTTTGGTGGCGGTTTCGCCCCACGTCAACTCAATCGTTAGACGTGCGCCGCGTTGAGACAGGACAGCACCAAGTTCTTGCTTTAATTTTTTGCCTTGAACTTCGTGTTTCTGGCTGACTTCTTTATTTTGTTTAGTGTTAAAAGCGTTTCGTCACACCAGCGAAGAAGTGCTTGGCTGATGTGTTGACCGTAACTTAAGGTCATCAGCCAATACAGTAAATTAGAATCATCGGCATATTTGGTCTTAATCTCCTGCTCAACCGCTTCGTATTTTTTCAGCAGATGAAGTTGCAATTCACGATATTTCTCGACGTGATTAATGTTTGTTGCAACTTCAACTTCTTCACCGAAAAACAATTTGAGTAAAAACTCGTTGCGTTCGATTTTCGGCACAACGCCTTCCACCAGCCAACGGTGAAGTTCTTGGCGACCCTTTTCCGTCAGCGCGTAAACGTGCCGGTCGGGTTTGCCCGATTGTCTTTCAACGGTTTTAGTAACCGATTCTTCATCAACCAACCTTTTTAGAATCGGATAAATCTGCCCATAACTCTCGCTCCAAAAGTTGCTGATACTTTCTCCGACTCTTTTTTTAATGTCATAACCCGACATCGGACAAATACTCAGCATTCCTAAAACCGCATACTTACTTTTAATTTCTTTCATATATTGACTCAATATATATCTAAGTGATATATATTGTTTTGTCTGATGTAATTATAAAGCATTGTGCGCCGATTAACACCCAGAAGGAGAAATAATAATGGACAGCATTTTAGTTTTCAGCATTGTTCTCGTAGTACATATTTTTTTTGGCGGTATCGCTCTGTTTGTCG
>MWZA01000176.1 GCA_002050455.1 Acidobacteria bacterium 5-1
ATGAACTGCTGCTTGATGCAATGGATTATAACGGCGACACGACCGACGAAATTTTCACCGTCGTCAAGGCTTTTGAAGGATATAATTATAATGTCTACAGCCGTCAGGACGGAAAATGGACGCGCATTTTTGAAGGCTATAATTACCATTGCGCCTATTAAATTAAGAAAATTTAAGGAACAAGGAGTAAAAAAATGAAAGAGTATAAGAAACCGAGCGATGAGGAATTGCGGCAAAGGCTAACGCCGATGCAGTATGAAGTAACGCAAAACGAAGGCACTGAACCGCCGCACCGAAATGAATATTGGGATAATAAAGAGCGGGGTTTATACGTTGATATTGTTTCAGGCGAACCGTTGTTTAGTTCGTTTGAAAAATTTGATTCGAGTTGCGGTTGGGCGAGTTTCTATAAACCGCTCGAAGCGGAAAATTTTGTTGAAAAAGAGGATAGAAAATTCGGAATGCGGCGCGTTGAAGTGCGCTCAAAACACGCCGATTCGCATCTCGGTCACGTTTTTGACGATGGACCGCGCGAGCTTGGCGGACTGCGTTATTGTATGAATTCGGCTTCGATGCGCTTTGTTCCGGTTGATAAACTCGAAACCGAAGGTTACGGCGAATATCTTTCGCTGTTTGAGCAAAAAGATTCGGAAGGCTGAACAAAATCTTATAAAAGACAATCTGAAAAAAGGCTTTGAGTTTGTTCGTAAAGCCCTTTTCGCTCGCACATCTTAAAATAATGTAAAATTTTCTTTCAAAGAGATTTTTATATGCCGAATTCATCTGTAAAATCAAAATATGAAATCAACAATAACTAGAACGGTTACAGATTGGGTCTATGAGCGCGTTTTGAGTTCCAACTTTAGTTGGCTTCGGCGGGCAAAAGAGCCAACTAAAGTTGGAACTCAAAACTTTTCCAGACACTCAATCCAAAACTGCTCTCAAAAAACTTTGTGGTCATCAATAATTTTGTGGAGTTTGTTTTATTCTTTGCTGTTGCCGCAAGGCGCACGGATGCAGACGGCTTCGGACGAAAATATGCCGAAGCCGTTTCTGACCAAGCGCGTCGAAACGCCGGAAACCTGGCGGCGCGACGGCGAAGCCGCAATTGAACGCGCCAAAAATTATAAAAATTTTAACAAACACGCCAAGAATGTAATTTTATTTATTGGCGACGGAATGGGAATTTCAACTATTACGGCTTCGAGAATTCTTGAAGGTCAGACGCGCGGGACGAGCGGCGAAGAAAATTGGCTTAGTTTTGAAAAATTTCCGTCTGTCGCGCTCTCAAAAACATACAGCGTAAATCAGCAGACATCGGATTCCGCGCCAACGATGTCGGCGATTATTTCCGGTATCAAAACCGATGAAACAATTATCTCGGTAAATCAAAACGTTGTCGTCGGCGATTATCGAACCGTTAAAGGCAACGAAACAAAAACGCTTCTGGAAATGGCGGAGCAGAACGGCAAATCAACCGGCGTGGTAACGACGGCACGGCTGACCCACGCCACGCCCGCCGCTTGTTACGCTCATTCGGCGCATCGGGATTGGGAAGCGGACTCGAATCTTTCTGCCGATGCGCGGCAAGCCGGATTTCCGGACATTGCGCGGCAACTTATCGAATTTCCTTACGGCGACGGCTTAGAGGTCGCCATCGGCGGCGGGCGCACAAAGTTTTTGCCAAAAGCAGCAAACGACCCGGAATATACGGACCGAACAGGCGAAAGATTGGACGGCAGAAATTTGACTGTCGAATGGCAGAAAAAATATCAGAATTCGGCTTATGTTTGGAACAGGCAGCAGTTTGACGCGGTTGACGCGAAAAAGACGAAACATCTTTTGGGGCTTTTTGAGCCATCGCATTTGCAATACAATTATGACCGCCTAAAGGATAAAGCGGGCGAACCTTCCTTGAGCGAGATGACTTCAAAAGCGATTGACGTTCTTTCACAAAATAAAAAAGGTTTCTTTTTGATGGTCGAAGCAGGCAGAATTGACCACGCGCATCATAACGGTAACGCATTTCGCGCATTAACCGATACAATTGAACTTTCAAATGCCGTGCAAACTGCCGAAAATAAAGTTAATCTGAAAGATACTCTGATAATTGTTACCGCCGACCACAGCCATACGTTCACAATTGGCGGTTATCCGATTCGCGGTAATAATATCTTGGGTTTAGTCAGGGAAGTGGACAGCAAAGGAATGTTGGAAGAAAAACCGAAAACCGACGAAAACGACAAACCTTTTACAACGCTTGGATACGCCAACGGCAAAGGTTATCGCGGCGGGGAACGTCCGCAATTGACCGAAGAACAAGTTACCAGTCCCGATTATAAACAGGAAGCGGCAGTCCCTTTGACGGACGAAACGCACGGCGGCGAAGACGTGGCGATTTTTGCCAACGGCGCGGGTTCTCATCTGGTTCGCGGCGTGATGGAAGAGAATTGGATTTTTTATGTCATGCGGGATGCGATGAGATTAAAGCAATCAACAGTTGTCAGCCATCAGTCAACAAAAATTGATAACTGATAACTGATGACTGCTAACTGATAACTAACAAATGAAAATAGTATTTATGGGAACGCCTTTAGCGGCTGTTCCGACACTGGAAAATCTCTTAAACGACGAACACGAAGTTGTCGCGGTTTGGACACAGCCTGACCACCCGGCAGGTCGCGGAAACAAACTAACGATGCCGCCGGTTAAGGAATTTGCGCTCGAAAATGGTTTGCAAGTTTTTCAGCCGACGCGCATTAAAACAACGGAAAGTCTTGAACTTTTTAAATCGCACAAAGCAGATGTCGCGGTTGTCGTCGCTTACGGCAGAATTTTGCCGCCAGGATTTTTAGAAGCATTTCCAAAAGGCGCAATCAACGTTCATTTTTCACTTTTGCCGAAATATCGCGGAGCCGCGCCGGTTAATTGGGCAATCGTCAACGGCGAAACAAAATCGGGCGTTACGACAATGAAAATGGATGCCGGATTAGACACGGGCGATATTTTGCTGCAAAGCGAAACTGAAATTGACGAGGAAGAAAACGCGATTGATTTGATGGCGCGGCTGTCGTTTGAAGGCGCAAATCTTTTGAGTGAAACGCTCAGAAAATTTGATGAAATCAAACCGCAAAAACAAATAGACGCGGAAGCGAGTTACGCGCCGATGTTGACGAAAGAAGAAGGCAGAATTAATTGGGAATCGCATGCTGCGACCATAAAAAATCATATTCGCGGTTTTCAGCCGTTTCCGACAACTTTCACAACCTTTCAAGGCAAAAAACTAACTATCTGGAAAGCGCGGGAAGTTCCAAATTCCAAATTCCAGATTCCAGATTTCGGCGTGATTTTGGAAGCAAAAGGTGATGAGTTACTTGTTTCGTGCGGCAATGAGTCAGTTTTGCGAATTGAAGAATTACAAATTGAAGGCAAAAAACGAATGAACATGCGCGATTTTCTAAACGGCGTAAAAATCAGCATAGGCGAAAGATTAAGTTAGAATCCAATGAACGAAAATTATCAAATCATTACGTTTTACGAGTTTAAAGCGTTAGGAAATTTGCCGGAAATCAAACAATCTCTGAAAAATGCGATGCGTGAAAATTCGATTTTCGGAACGATTATTCTGGCAAGCGAAGGTTTTAACGCGGCTGTCTGCGGTTCTGTACAGAACATCGAAACCTTTATTTTGCTTTTTGAAACTCTGTTCGACACAAAGTTAGATTATAAATCTTCGTTTTATTCCGAGCGTCCGTTTCAAAGAGCAAAGGTAAAAATCAAGCCCGAAATTATTACGCTTAAACAGACAATTGACATTGAAAAGGGAATCGGCACGCACGCCAAATCGGACGAATGGAATAAAATTATTAACGATTCGGAAACGATTGTTTTAGACACGCGCAATAAATATGAAGTTCAAGCCGGAACTTTCAAAAATGCGGTCAATCCGCAGATTGATTCGTTTAGCCAACTTCCCGAATTTGTCGAGAAAAATTTTAATCCGAACAAACATAAAAAAGTTGCAATATTCTGCACCGGCGGAATTCGCTGCGAAAAGTTTGCGCCGCTGATGAAAGAGTTGGATTTTGCGGAAGTTTATCAACTCGAAGGCGGAATTCTCCGCTATTTGGCAGAAATTCCCGCCGGCGAAAGTCTTTGGGAAGGCGAGTGTTTTGTTTTTGATGAGAGAATTACGGTTGATGATAATTTGCGGAAGGGAAATGCCGATGATTTTTCAGCGAAATAACCGCATGGGAAATTTCTTTTGAAACAACGATTGACGCAGATTGACGCGGATTTCAATTAAATTTTTTATGATTTTAATTTGCGTTAATCTGCGTCAATCGTTGTTGCTTTACTTTTTTAAATGTAAACAAATGTAAAAATCAAATGAAAATATCACCCGCACGAGTTGCCGCCTTTGAAATACTCGGCAAAATTGAAAGGGAAAAAGCATTTTCTTCCGTGTTGCTGCCGCTTTATGAAGAAAATTTAGAATCAAAAAACCGCGCACTTTGCCATGAATTGACGCTCGGTGTTTTGCGAAGACAAATTTATCTCGACAAAATTATCGAATCTTTCTCGAATAATAAAAAATTAGATCTAACCGTGCGGATTGCTTTACGGTTGGGAATTTACCAACTGCTTTTTCTTGATAAAATCCCCGATTATTCGGCAATTAATGAAAGCGTTAATTTGATTCAATTTGCCAAGAAAACTTCGGCAAAAGGTTTTGTCAACGCTGTTCTGCGACGGGTTTTGCGCGAGAAAATTGAGCTAAAGTTCGCCGATAAAGTAGAAAGAATTTCGGTTGAAACATCTTTCCCGCGCTGGCTGATTGAAAATTGGATAAAGCAGTTCGGTGTTGAGGAAACAAAAAAACTTGCCAGAGCAAATAACGAAACGCCGCCGCTGGTTTTTCGTTTAACAAACAAAACAGACGAACAAACGCTTGAAATTCTGAACAAAATCGGTTTGGAAATTACCGAATCGGAATTTGTGCCGCATGCTTTTCACGTTTCAAAGCCAAACGAACTTCTTTTCGCCTTTGCTCAGAAAGGCAAAATCTATTTTCAGGAAGAATCTTCACAACTGGTCGGACAAGCCGTCAATCTTCAAAAAGGAGAAAGTTTTCTGGACGTTTGTTGTGCGCCGGGAAGCAAACTTTCACAAATCGCCAACCAATCGGCAGAAAATAATTTTATGGTTGGCGGCGATTTATACAAGCATCGGCTGCGCGTGGTTAGTGAAATTTTGGAAAAGACAGGCGCAAAAAATGTCAACATTTTAGCTTACAATGCGTTAGATTCACTGCCGTTTGCCGAGAGGAGTTTTGATGTTGTCTTAGTTGACGCGCCGTGTTCGGGGACGGGAACGATTCGCCATAATCCTGAAATCAGATATTTTTTGACGGAAAAAGATTTTGCCGAATTATCAGCCAAACAACTCAAAATCTTGAAAAACGCATCAAAAGTTTTGAAAACCGGCGGAAGACTTATTTATTCGACCTGTTCGCTTGAAAAGCAGGAAAATGAAATGGTTTGCGAAAAGTTTTTAGTTGATAATTCAAATTATGACAAGGTTTTGCCGGAATTGCCCAAAAGATTTTTGACCGAAAAAGGGTTTGCGCGGACATTTCCCAGCCGCGATAATATGGACGGATTTTTCATTGCCATGTTTGAAAAGAAAAATTAATTTAAAAAGACTTAACGTTAAGACGAGAAAGATTTGAAATTTTACTTAATTAACTGTCGCGTTTTGAGTTCCAGCACAAGCAAGGCTTTTGATTTAGCTACAACCAACTAAAGTTGGAACTCAAAACGCGGTAGTCAATTTTAATTCGATGTTTAGCGTAAAAAATGTTAGACTTCCATTTTATTTTTCGGATTCTGAAAGGGTTAAATATAAAAATATAAAAAAGTGAGTTTTACAAAAAACGGCGCGTCGGCGTTCGGAAAATTATTTGTTGTTATTGCGCTTACCGGAACATTTCTGGTCGGTCTGGTCGGCGTGGTTTATATGTCGCTTCAAGGAGAGGAAATCAAAGTGCCGGACATTGTCGGCAAAGATTTTGCCGCCAGCGAAGATGAACTTGCCGCGCTCGGTTTGCGAATCAAAAAAAGAGCCGACCGTTTCAGCAGCGAAAAGCCGAACACAATTTTGGAGCAGCTTCCGAAAGCCGGCGAAACCGTTAAAACCGGACAGATGATTTTGGTCGTCAGAAGCCAAGCCAGTCCCGACGGCGAAGAAGAACCGGTAACGATTAAGAAAAATGAGGACGAGGACGACAGCGAAAAAATCGAGGAATTAATTTCCGACAGACCGAAAAAAATTACTAAAACCAACAGCAATTCAAATAAGAAAAAGACTTCGACGACCCGCGATGTAATTAGCAATAAATCAGACAATAATTCAAATGATAATTCTTCGGACGACGATAATTCCAATAAAAAAGAATCGAATGCAAACGATAATTCGTCAAAAGGCAATAAAAACAGTGCGACCAATTCTAACAAACCAGTAAATCCGACAAATTCAAACAAACAAAATCCGGCTGTCGTAAAACCGACACCGAGCAAGACTCCAAGCGGCGGAGATGCTCGCCCGGGCAAAAAGCCGCAGCCCTGAGACGAAGCAACGGAAAGATTTATTTCGGCAACAAAGTAAAACAGTTTCTAAAGTCAAAAGTAGTGAGTAAAAAATAAAAAGTTTGAAGGCAAGGGAATTGTCCAAAAAATGTTTGAGATAGCACCTTCAATTTTATCGGCAGATTTTACGCGCCTCGCCGAAGAAATCCGCGCCATTGAAGCAGGCGGCGCAACCATTTTACATTTCGATGTGATGGACGGGCGGTTTGTCCCGAATATAACGGTTGGTCTGCCCGTTTTGAAATCGGTTAGAAAAGTAACCGATTTAATGATTGACGCGCATTTGATGATTGAAGAGCCGAGCCGCTACGCCGTCAAATTTGTCGAAGCCGGTGCAAATATGGTTTCGGTTCACGTCGAAGCCGATGTTCATTTGCAAAGAACTCTGTGCGTGATTCGGGAAGCAGGCGGTCAAGCGGGAATTGCGATAAATCCGGCAACTCCGCTGGTTAGTTTGGAAGAAGCCTTGCCGTTTGCCGATTTTATTTTGCTGATGTCGGTTAATCCGGGTTTCGGCGGTCAGAAATTTATTCACACTTCGGTTGATAAATTGCGCCGTCTGCGCCAGATGATTGACGACCGCGGCTTGAACACGCGCATTGAGATTGACGGCGGAATTGATGCGAGCAATATTGCTGAGATTGTCGAATTAGGCGCGGAAATTATCGTTTCGGGAACCGGCGTTTTCGGTAAAGGAAAACCGACTGAAGCAGTCAGGGAATTGATTGACGCGGGAACGGTTTGGGTTTGATAATTCCAAATTCCGGATTTCAAATTCCAAATTATAAAACATCTTAAATCTGGAATTTGAAATCCGGAATTTGGAATCTTAAAAGAGGTAATTATGTTTTTTAACAAAAATAAGGCAGTAATTTTAAGTTTGTTTTTATTAGTTAGTTTTGTTGTGCCGGGTTTGGCACAGCAAAATAACAATACTCCTTCGCAGCGACTCGATATAATGCGGCAAAAACTCGAAACAATGCGTCGCTCTTTGAGCAGTGCGGCTTCGGTTTTAAAGGACGACAACAAAGACGATAAATCAAAAAAGGACGATAAAAACTCGCAGGAAACTCCGCTTGGACGCTTAAAAGCGTTGGAAAAAGAAACGGCGAACCTGCAATCGGAAGTCAACACAACGCGCGGAAAGGTTGACCGTTCGGAAAAATACGAACAAAGCGAGATTGACCAACTCGAAACGACAGTTTCCGAACTGCAGACGCGGGTTGATAATGCTTTGACCGAAACTGCCGGCGCACGGGCAAATCCGACCTCGGATGTCGGCAAGCCACGTGAAATCAAGAAAAAGAAAAAGTTTTTGGGCATTTTCGGCGGCGGCGGAAATGACGAATATGAAGAATTGATTGGAAACGTTACGCCGGGGCGCGACCGCGAACTTTTTATCGTTGCAACCAAAGAAGTCCGAAAAAATAATTATGATGTCGGGCGGCTTTTGTTTCAGACGATTATCAACACTTACCCCGATTCGCCGTATCTGCCGATGGCAAAACTCGCCAGTGCCGATTCATTTTATCTCGAAGGTTCGACCAGTTCGCTGATTCAGGCGGCGGCGACTTATCAGGATTGGCTGACGTTTTTTCCGACACATCCGCTTGCCGACCGCGTTTTATTAAAAATTGCCGAATCGCAGATGCGTCAAATCGGTTTGCCCGACCGCGACGCGACCAAAGCCAAAGTTGCCGAACAACGTTTGCGAGCATTACTGCAGCAATATCCGAACTCAATTTTGCGGAAAGAAGCTGAAGAGCGGCTTGAAGAAGTGCAGGATAATCTCGGTCTGCATAATTTGTATGTCGCCAACTATTACTACAAACTTTCGGTTGACCAGCAAAAAGGCGGACTCAAAGGAGCGCAGTCGCGTTATCGTGAAATTTTAGAGAAATATCCGAATTTTACTTTTATGGACGAAGCCCTTTTCAAAATTGCCGTAACTTATCAGATTGAAGAAGAAACCGATCAGGCGGCGAAGTATTTCGGGCAGCTTGTGCGCGATTATCCGAACAGCGATTATGTCGAAAAAGCCAAAGAGCAGCTGCAGCTGATCGGCGCGACCATTCCCGAACCGAATCCGGAAAGGATGAAAATTTTGCCGCCGGAAAAGAAATCCTTTATTGCCAATTTCAAAAACGAACTTCTCGGTATTTATCCTTTGACAATAGATAAAAACGGCGTTTTGATGACCGATGATTTTGATAAAACAAAATTTGAATTGATTGATCAGGTTATCGAAAATCAAGGCGACATAAACGCCTCGCAGATACCGAAATCACTGACTACAGTTATTTCGCAGCGTCAGGAAACACAACCGCAAAAGTAAAACAAATCTTGTTGTATGGAAGAAATTTCCGCCGAAAACTTTGCCGAACTCGAAAGACGTTATCGGATGACGGCAATTGTCGTTCTCGCGCAAATTGCGACGACCATTATTTTGATAATTTTTGGTTGGTTTTACGCGGCGAATTCGGAAAATGCGGTTATGCCGCGCTCTTTGATGACGCTATGGATTGCGGTTGTATTTATTGCCGTCGGCACATTTGTTCTTCGGCGAATGTTAAATCAGTGGGAAAGGTTAAAAAATATAAAATTGAGCAAAGGTATTTCCGGGCTTTTGACGACCTTACAAACCAATGCGATTGTTCTGGGTGCGGTGGCGGAAACGATTGCGGTAATCGGATTTTTGATTGCCGTGCTGGGCGGTATTAAATCTGATATGTTTCGCGCCGGCGCGGTGGCTTTAATTGTCTTTCTGATAAATTTTCCGCGCAAATCCGTCTGGAAAAAAATTGTGGCAAATCTGGAAAGTGTTTAGAGGTTTTTAATGAAAAATAGAATACTTATTTTAATTGCAGTTTTTATCCTTTTCGGTTTTCAAGGCATTTCCGCGCAAAATCCGGGCGCACCGCCAAGACCAAGACCGATGCCGCCCGCTCCGACTCCCGGACTTTCCGAAATGCTTTCCAAAAATTTGGAAAAGTTTGACCGCTCTGCCCAAGTTTCGCGTGAACGGCGCGAACAGGCTTATGCTAAACTGCTCGAAGCGCAACGCTATATCTGGAACTTGAGCAACCGCCCGCGTTCACAGGCGGAGATTTTAACCCAAGCAAGTTTTGCCAGACAAGCTCTGCAAAAAGCTCTGGAATTAAATCCGACTTTGGCGGAAGGCTATACGGCACTTTCGGAACTTACTTTGTCCGTGCCGCCAAACGATTTGGAAGAAGCGATAAAATTGTCGAATATTGCCGTTAAACTTGACGCGGATAATTTCGGCGGACATCGCCTTTTAGCGCGTCTTTATACGATTAAAAGCGGTTTGAATGATGGAAAGTTGAATCCGGTATTTACGCAAAAAGCGATTTCCGAATGGAAGGAAATTGTGCGGCTCGACGCGCGAAACGCCGAAGCCTTTGCCTTTTTAAGCGAATTTTACGCCAAAACAAATAAAACCGAGGAGCGCATTGATGCTTTAAAAAGGTGGCTAGCGGCGGTTACGCCTCTGCCGCAGGATACGCGATTTTATCGAACAATATTGGGAACTCAGGAAGACCTTTCGCCCGATACCGCTACTATTAAACTTGGCGAGGCTTTGATGGAAAACGGAAAAACGACCGAAGCAGTCGAGATTTTAAGCAGTGCCGTCGCCGATAACCCCGACAATCCGCAAGCCCTCGAACTTCTGCGCCAAGCTATCGAATCGGCGGACAATAGTTCAATCGGAGCGGCTGTGCAGGCATTGCAGCAAGCCGTTTTTGCAAATCCTGACAATCTTTCC
>MWZA01000216.1 GCA_002050455.1 Acidobacteria bacterium 5-1
CCTTCGGCAAGTTCGATTAAAATAGTCGAGGAAGCCAGGCATTTAGCAGAAATCACTACCGAAGTTGTGCGATTGTTAGGCTTTAATATGAATTTCGCGCCAGTGGTTGATGCAGTTGATGAAAAACGCAGACAATTTACCAACGGTCTTTATTCGCGCACATTTGGGAAATCAAAAGATGTCATTGAATTAGCCGGTTCATATTTAAAAACCCTGCAAGCTAATGGATGTCTCGGCTGTCTCAAACACTTTCCCGGACTCGGCGCCAGTGAAGTTGATTCTCATGAAGAGTTGCCAATTGTAAATTTAACGCGCAAAGATTTGCTTGAAAATGATTTATCTCCTTATCGGGAACTTTTCAAAACCGGACAAGTTCACGCCGTAATGGTGGCTCATGCGAGTTTTCCGGCGTTTGACTTGCAGGAAACCGATTCAGATGGCAAACTTCTACCTTCTTCATTGAGCTACAATTTTGTTACTAAACTGTTGCGCGAAGAGTTGGGCTTTACGGGTTTAACCATCACAGATGATTTGGAAATGGGCGCGATTGTAAAGAATTACGGTATCGGCAAAGCGTGCGTTTTAGCAATTAACGCAGGCGAAGATATGCTGGCGATTTGCGCTGATGCCGATGCCGTTCGGGGAGGTTTTCAAGCAGTTTTAGAAGCGGTTAAAAACGGCGAAATTTCTGAAAAAAGAATAAACCAATCTTTGCAGAAAATAGCGCATCTAAAAACTTTGGCTCAACCGCCTTTGCCGTTTGATGCGGCGCGTTTAGCGGTTCTTTCCGAAAAAATTGCGGAATTAAATAAAAAGGTTAATTACAGTTACGGAGGATAAAAAGTTTTGCGTCAATTATTTTTGGTTTTATTTATCGGTCTTTTATTTTCAACAGCTTGTCGGACAAAAAATACTGAATTTGTCACAGTTGCGCTGCCTGAAAAATTTTCAACCTTAGATACGCTGACGACAACGGCATCGGACGCGGCGGCGGAACGAGTGCGCTCGCTGATGTTCAATTCTCTGGTTAGAAAAAACGAAAAGTTTGAATACGTCGGCGAATTGGCGCAGGAAATCAAGCCTTCTGAAGACGGTAAAATCATTACATTTGTTTTGCGCGACGGCGTAAAGTTTCATAACGGCAAAGATTTCACGTCCGCCGATGTGAAATATACTTTTGACGAACTTTTTAAAAGCAACAGCTATAAATCGGGCGCGTTTTTTGATACGGTTGACGGGCAAAAAGACCCGCATATTGTTTCGCTTGAAACACCAGACCCAAAAACCGTCGTGGTTACATTAAGTCGCCCTTCTTTGCAAAATCAGCTTTTGTCAAATTTTGTCGCAATCCCGATAATTCCTGAAGGAACTGTCGCGCAGCAAAGCACGTCGCCTGTCGGGACAGGTCCATTCAAATTTGTTAATTTTGACCAATCGCAGAATATTGTCGAACTTGCCGCGCATACGGATTATTGGGAAGGAGCACCAAAAGTAAATAAAATTCGTGTTAAAACCGTTCCCGACGCCAATTCTCTGCAAGCCGAACTGCAAAGCGGCGGCGTTGATATAGCACCGCTTCCAAGCAATCTTTCTCCCGACACATTGAAATCTTTGGGACAAAATCCGAACTTAAAAGTTGAACAATTTGAAGGTTCAAATATTGATTATCTTGGGTTTAATACTCAATCGGCACCGCTCGATAAAGTAAAGATCCGGCAGGCAATCGCCTACGGCGTTGACCGCGAAAAAATTATCAACGAGCTGCTTTTCGGACAAGCCGTCATTGCTCATTCAATTTTGCCGGAGGAATCTTGGGCTTATAACGCGGGAACAAAATACAGTTATAACCCGGAACGCGCTAAACAACTCCTTCAAGAAGCAGGTTACAAAAACGAACCGATAAAATTTAAGTTCGGCGCGGGAAATGCCGCCGTCAGCCAATATGCCCAAGTTATTCAAAATTCGCTCAGAGACATTGGGCTAAATGTCGAAATCGAAACTTTGGAAGGCAATGTTATGCGGCAGCAGCTTGCTCTTGGACAATTTCAAATGAATACCGGCAGATGGATTGGCGGTAATCAAGACCCGATTTTTTTGAAAGATTTGTTTTCAACCGGCGCAATTCCGGGCGATAAAATAAAATGCTGTAACCGAAGCCGTTACAGTAATTCAGAATTTGACGAAATTATTCAAGCAGCCATAAATACGACTGACCGCGAAAAAGCTAGAGAACTCTATTTCAAAGCACAGGAAATAGTCAGTAATGATGTTCCACTGTTTCCGCTTTGGTATCCGGCAAATATGGTTGTCGCCAATAAACGAATCGGAAATATAAAAATCGGTGCCAGCGGCGATTGGAGTTTTATCAAAGATTTAACGATTGACAGCAAATAATAATTTCAACGGACTTGACAAAAATTGCTCAGTTTGTAGAATTATCATTTACGGACGTGCGGGAATAGCTCAGTGGTAGAGCGCGACCTTGCCAAGGTCGAAGTCGCGAGTTCAAGTCTCGTTTCCCGCTCCAATATATTTAAAGGCTGAGGGCGAAAGGCGAAATTTTAATTTTTTGATTTTACTCGCGCCCTTTTCCTTTGCCTTTCTCAAGGCGGCGTAGCCAAGTGGTAAGGCAGAGCTCTGCAAAAGCTTTATTCATCGGTTCAATTCCGATCGCCGCCTCCAATAGAATCAATAATTTAGAGCTACCAAACAGGTAGCTCTTTTCATTTTATGTGCAATTGTATAGGAAAATTCTAAACTAAACGATTAATTCAACCATCTACTCTAAGTGCTAATTTAGTTTTCTTACCAAAGGATCTGGTTGCTAAATTTTAACTAGCAGCCGACGAAGTTTTCTTAAGACTTTCGCGTACGGCAAACGGAATTCGTTCTTCAAGCCAACGAGCCATTGCCTCTTCTTCACTCAAGATTTCTTCGAGCACTGGGATACATTCGTGTTCGCCAATCTGTTCAGCCGTCGCAATCAGTGCTTTGTAAGAAGCAATTTCAAAATGCTCCGCAGCATAATCAGAAAGGAAGTTTTTGGCTAGCTCATCACGGAAAAATTCGGTAGAAATGCTCTGCCCCGCACCCATAAGGCTGCCCATCATTGATTTTACAGTCGAAACGCTTCCACCCAGCTGAGTTATCAAGTTTTCGAGCCGTTCAGCCTAGCGACGCGTTTCTTCAGCATGCCGGAGATCCCGTTCACGAATTTCCGGATAATCTCTGGCATCTTCTGCATGATTTTCCAAAACGGGAATCATCGCTAATTCGGAACTTCTAGTTACTTCTATTCCTACTTTAAGCTTTCCTAGTTAAAAAGTATTGACTCCACAACCATATAAAGGATTCATGACGACTATGATAATGTTCATCACCCGTAATCAAACCCTGAAACACATTTCTGCCCTATCCTCCACTTTTTAACTCTTAATTACGCTTAATTCTACACATTCCGTTAAGTAATGTTATTTGCGGCTCTCCAACAAACATACAATCGGAACCTAAGTTGCCTTCCCTGTTGAGTTTCTCTTCTAATGAATTATATTCACTAACCAATCGCTTTAGTTTTGGTTCATTTGTTTTCAAATTTGAGTAAACCAAATAAGTTCTTGGTCCGCCACAAGGCTTTGCTCCAAATGCAATGACTCTACATTGAGTTAAACGTTTTGCTCGAGGTTTCCCTATCTCAGCATCAATCGTTTTTTTAAGTTTAGCTAGGCGGGTACGATCCGACTGTTCATTAATTATATTGTTGCTAACTGAGGAACCGTTTACCTCATCGCGGCTGTTGGCTGTTAATGCCAATGAAACGGTTACCAGAGCAGCAAGTAAAAACATTATTTTGTATAAATATCTCATATCTATTATTTATCCTTAAATAAGAATAACGGACAGATTGATTTAGATGGAATGAATATGTTAGTAGTTTGCTCTAAAAATTAAACTTTATATTTTATCAGACGTAATTAGAATAAAATTATGAAGTGTAATATAAAATATAATAAATCAATAACTTAGAAGTATCTCAATATACAAGTTCGACAGTTATCGCTTATGACTAGGCAAAATATTGACAATGATGATTAAATTGAATGTATAATTTTAGTAATCCGCTATCGGTTTTATAAGGAGGTTTTATGAACAAGTTATTAATCCTGCTTCCTCTTTGCATCTGTTTGACGCTTTTCTCCTGCTACAATTCCGTAAATCTACAAAACTCTGTCGAGGCGCAAAAGCAGGACACGAAAAAGGCGAAAGATGAATACAAAAGGGAACGGCGCGAAATGGTCGAGCAGCAGATACGCGCCCGCGGTATAGAGGATGAGTCAGTCCTCGAGGCGATGATGAAAGTCCCGCGCCACAAGTTTGTCCCTGAGAATCTGGCGAAACAAGCTTACATAGATTCTCCGCTTCCCATCGGTCTCAATCAGACAATCTCCCAGCCCTTTATCGTCGCTTATATGACCGAGGCTGCCGACATCTCTAAAAAAGATAAGGTGCTGGAAATCGGCACCGGTTCCGGCTATCAGGCGGCTATTCTCGGAGAGTTGGCGAAGGAAGTTTACACAATAGAAATCATCCCGGAATTAGCCGAGCGGTCGGCGAAGGTTTTACAACAATTGGGCTATAAAAACGTTTTCGTGAAAGCCGGCAACGGCTATCTCGGCATACCCGAGCAAGCGCCGTTTGACGCCATCGTCGTGACGGCAGCGCCGGACGAGATTCCGCAGGCTCTCGTCGATCAACTCGCGGTGGGCGGGAAAATGGTGATACCCGTCGGGAACACGAATCAGGAGATGGTGGTAATCAAAAAGACCAAGAAAGGCGTAACCGAGAAGAGGACGATGCAGGTGCGCTTTGTGCCGATGACGGGCAAGCCAACGAAATAGTTTGCGGCAGTTTAATTTGTGTCCGGGAGGAAATACCCAGTGCTGCTCCGCCCGCAAAATACCTTCCTCAGATGCAGGTTTTGCCAAAGAATAATTTTATTCATACTACTTCGGCAGTTTTATAAATTGTAAGGGAATATATTCCAGTTGCATTCTTGTTTTTCTACTTACACTCTTGAAATAGACACAGTCTCAAAAATCTTTGCACGACGATCCCCGCTTTCAGGAGTTGTTGAGAAAAGTTGGTTTTCTACAATAATAAAACACCTTTCTAATCAAAATTTGTGTGCGAAATGTGTGCGAATATAGATAAACTCAAATAAACTAAACGACACTAAAGTGCACTTGAAAATCCCTAAACCATAACAGAAATAAACTTTAAGCAACTCAGGTGAACTTACATGAAGTGAATGTTTAATTCTGCAAAAGCTCTATTCATCGGTTTGATTCCGATCGCCGCCTCCAATAAATACTAAAGCTTCTGCAATTTTATAAAACTCAACAAAAAAACGCGCAGAAGGAACTTTGATAAAAACTCTAATAAAGGCTTACCATTTGTTAAAGGCAAGTGCGTATCGGTATTTGGATGAACCGGCAACTGAGTAATTACCATTAAAATCTAAAACCTAATTTCTTATTGAGTCGTTTTGAGGCGTTGGGCAGAAACCTCAAACTTTGGCTTGCTTTTTGTAAAATAAGACGCGATAAGTCATGGACCCCGAACAAGGGTTACATTAAACTGAAAATTGCTATAAGTGTATAATTATAAACAAATATCTCTTTTGTTCAAATTTATTTTAATTGTCTGCACAAATTCTCTGCTTGTTTAGTAATAACCGATGGCTTGCCGGTTGTCAGTTCACTCCCAATACCGACAGCAACAGCTCCGGCTTGCAAAAAGTCAACTGCATTTTCTAAATTTACGCCGCCGGTCGGAATAAGCATTATCTGCGGGAAAACTGATTTTATCGCTTTCAAATATAATACTCCGCCAATTACGCTGACGGGGAAAACCTTCACTAAATCTGCGCCTTTTTGCCAAGCGTTGAAAATTTCCGTCGGAGTAAGTGCGCCGGGCATTACGGGAATTGAAGAGCGATTACAAAAAGAAACTATTTTCACATCAAAAATCGGACTGACGATAAATTTTGCACCCGCTTCAACACACTTTTGCGCTGTTTCAACATCTAAAACAGTTCCCGCGCCGATAATTGCTGTATCTTTTAATTCTTGTGAGATTTTTTCAATCAATTCAACGGCATTTGGAATCGTCATCGTGATTTCCAGAATGTTGATGCCGCCTTTGATAATCGCTTTGATAACAGTTCGCGCTTCTTCCGCCGATTTGGTGCGGATTACGGGAATAATTCCGAGTTTCCCAATTTCTTCAAGAACTTCCGATTTGTTCATTATTTTACTGTTTTATCTGACTACGTTCGAGTCTGCGCCTTGCATCAGTTGTTCGATTTCTCCAAGCCGCGCCATCGAATTATCGCCCGGCGTGGTCATTACCAAACAAGCGTGTGCAGTGCCGCATTCCAAAGCGTAATGAATTCCTTTATTACTCAACAGTCCGAAAATAAAGCCTGCCGCGAAAGCGTCGCCGCTTCCCACGCGGTCAAGAACATGAACATTTAAATAATCCCGCGCTTTGAAAACTTCGCCATTAGCAAAAACCGCTGCGCTTAAATTATGCTGACCTGCCGACTTTATTTCTCTCAAAGTAGTAGCGATAACTTTCAGGTTTGGAAATTCCATCTGTGTTTGTTCTGCTGCCTGCCGAAAATTTTCAGCGTTAAAATCAGCAAATTTGGCTTCATAATCGCAAATCCCAAAAACGACATCGGCAAACGGCAAAAGTTTTTTATTGATTTTATTTGCCTCAGTTTTCCCGCCACGCATTTTCCAGAGCGAATCACGGTAATTTAAATCAAATGAAACAATCGCGCCGCTTTTCCGCGCTTTTTGCATCGCGTCCCGTGCGACTTCCGGCGTTGTTTCCGATAAACCCGAAAAAATTCCGCCCGTATGAAACCAACGCGAATCGTTTTTACCGAAAATCTCTTGCCAATTAATTTCGCCCGCTTTTAATTGTGAAACCGCCGTATTCGCGCGGTCAAAACAGCTTGTCGGCGCACGCAGTCCGAAACCGCGCTCGATAAAATAAATTCCGTTGCGCGTCTTGTTATTTTCTTCACGCCAAATAATGTGTGAAGTGTCAACGCCGCCTTGATTTGCCAAATCTTCGGCAAGCCGTCCAAGCGTATTGTCCGCCAAAGCTGTAACAATTGCCGTGCGTTGCCGAAAAATTTTGCTCAAATTGCGGGCGACATTATATTCGCCGCCGCCGTCCCAAACGCGAAAAATGCGGGCGTTGTGAATGCGTTCGTCGCCCGAATCGAATCTGAGCAAGAGTTCGCCGAGAGAGATTAAATCCCAACGGTATTCGGCACTTGATCTAAGTTGCAAAACATTCATTTTAATTTTGCCCGATTACTTGACGACGACTTTCCCCCCGCAAGCATTTCTTCATGAGAAGGAACTTCCGGCAGCTTTCGCGTCGAAGCCGGATCAGCCGCCGCGCTCAATAGATTTGCTGCAAAAATACGCGCCGTCGGGTCAACTGAAACCGATTCTTCTAAATCCAAATCGCACACCCAGATTCGCCCTTTTCCGACGGGAATTTCAAATAGCACGGTCATAAATTGTTCGGGGATTTTTTCGGGCGGAATATAGCCGTGCGCCGGAATAAAGCGAATGAGTTCGCGCGCCGCGCCTTTCGGATTAAGGCGGTGCGCCGAACTTGCAATAAAAACGCGCCAATCGTTTTTGCGTCCCCACCATTTAATATCCATCGGCTGGAGATTTTCCGCGAACTTTGTTCCCGCCGCCGGCATCCAATCGGCAAATTCACCTGACACGTTTTTGACGCTCAAAACGTCGTCAGGGAAAAGTTCGACAATTTTTTTGTCGGGTGAAAAGACAATGACGGTCGTGCCGTTCTGTGCCAAATCGTTAATTTTTCCACCTTTTTTGAGTTCGTCAAGCGGCGCGTCTTTGCCGAGCAGAATCACCGAATTTTGCGCGTCGGAAAATTGCGGCAAGGCAGAATTGACACTTGCAAACATTCCTTTTTCATTGACCAATTTTGATATTTCCGCGCCGAGCGAAACGGCTGAAACTTTTATTTTGTTTGATACGGTTAGCGGCGAAGGCGGCGCGAACACTTCGATAAAATCAACCGTCCGGCTGATTTCACGATTGCCCTGCAAAAGCCGCGTAACAAGCTGTAATTTTGTTCGCGTTTTTCCGATTTGCGGAATTTCCAGGTTAACCGGAACTTGCGCGGTTTGGTAATACGGCAGATTTTTCAAACCCGCATCTTTATATGAAGCAATCTGTTTTTTTGTCGCGTCGTCAATAAAGCTAAATTCGATTTGCAAATTCTTAAAATCCCGAAACTGCTCGTCGTCATTAGTCACAAAAACCGTAGTCAGCACGGTTTCATTCGAATAAAATCTGCGCCGCGCGGTTTCGAGCGCGAGACCGACCGGCGACCAAGCGTATTTTATCGCTTCGACAACCGGATACGGCGCGACTTTTTTCGCGTCGTAAGAATGCGAAAACCAGCATTCGTTGGCGAAAAGCAAAAATCCGGCGGTTTTATCGCCGCGTTGAAAGCGCAATTGTTCCGCCCAACGCTTGGTCACGGCGCGTTGATGTTCGAGAAAAACTGCCGGATTGCTGCCCGGATAAGCGTTGTTTCCAACCCACGCCTGCGGCGAAATCTGATTTTTCGTATAAGTAAAAACAGGCAATCCGGTGTCCAAATCAGGGTAACCCGTTGACATTTCCTGTCCGATAAACGGGCGATTCCAAACATTATTTTTTGTTTCCTTTTCAAAAAGCGAGTCGGTAACAAACGGCGAATCCGTATACCAGCCTTTATAGCTGTGAACAGCGTCAATATCGCCGTCATCAATATTATTCGATTTAATAACGTTGTTGAAAAGTCCGGGCGCGCGGACGTAAGACGACGAAACGACAATCGGGCGCGTGGCATCAAGCCGTCTGGTTTGCCGAACAACCGTCGAAAGCTGTTTCCATTTTTCGACGTTTTCGTTGTCGCGCAGCAGCATTTCGTTGCCGATTGTCCAAATAAGCACACTCGGATGATTGCGAATTCTTTTCACGACATCTTCGTTTTCCATCAGCCAATGCTTGAACAAATCAGGCGGAGTCGCGCCGATTTTTCCGACAAAAGCCCACGGGCGAATGCCTTCGACGCTGATGCCCAAACCGATTTCGTCAGCCGCGTCGAGCCACGCTTCGTTCCACGGTGTCGCGTGTGTTCGGGTAACTCGCTGATTGTTGTCGTGCATCAATTGAATCAGTTTGCGCGGCAATTTCGCATCCCACGGATTTTTGCCGTAAGGCAGATGATTTGCACCGCGCAGCCAGTAAGGTTTGCCGTTTAAAAAGAGTTTGTTGCCTTTGGCTTCAAACGTGCGAAAACCGACGTTTTGCGCGAATTTATCAAGAATCTTGCCGCTTTCGGTTTCGAGCGTTACTTCTAATTTATAAAGATTCGGTTCGGCGGGTGTCCAGAGTTTCGGCTTGAGATTTTTAATTTCGAGCGTTGCAGTTGATTTTTCATTTGAAAGCTGAATCTTTTGCGGCTGAGCTTCGGCGAAAACTTTGTTTGTTTTCGGGTCAAGCCAACGCGCTTTTAGAATTGCATTTTGATTAGAACCGAGCGAACGCGCTTCAACATTAACTTTTGCGCCAGTTAAAGTCGGCACGAAATAAACGTCGTCGAGTTTCGCCGCGCCGTGAATCGCTAATCTGACAGGCTGCCAGATGCCGTGCAAATCGTAAGCGCGATTGTCGGCAACGGGCGTGAGCGGTCCGAACATTCCTTTACTCAAACTCAAAACTTTCGAGGCGGTTAAATTTACCGTCACGGCTTGCCCCAGAGAAACGGTGGAAACCGGAATTTTCTCCATCGAAACCCAAACCGCAAGCAAATTTTTTCCCGCTTTCAAATTCGGCGTTAAATCAAACGCGAAACGGCTGAACATTCCCGTGTGCTGTCCGAGTTCCGCGCCGTTTAAGAAAACGCGCGACTTCATCGCCACGCCGTCAAATTCGATGAAAACTCTTTTATCTGCAGGTAATTTGTCCGCGTCAATAGTAAGTTTATACCAGCCTTCTTCCGCCTTCTCGGTATCGAATCCGAGTTTTTTGAGCCGCGCATCTTCGTGCTTTTTGAAATCTTCCGAATCGTCGAGCCACCAGCGTACGCGGTTCAAAAATTGCGGAACGCCAATGCTGAAATCGTCTTTGTTCGGAGGACTCGTTCCGATTTTTTCGCCGCTTTTAATTGTGAAACCGCCGTATTCGCGCGGTCAAAACAGCTTGTCGGCGCACGCAGTCCGAAACCGCGCTCGATAAAATAAATTCCGTTGCGCGTCTTGTTATTTTCTTCACGCCAAATAAT
>MWZA01000008.1 GCA_002050455.1 Acidobacteria bacterium 5-1
ATTACAATCGAATCAGGCTTCATTCAAGTTTGGGCTATCTGAGTCCGATGGAGTTTGAAAAACAGTTGAAAATTAAACATTCAAGGAGCAGAGAGAGTTTTGTGTCCATTTAAACTTGACCATCTCATATACTCTAGTTGATCAGATGGCTGCTCGGCTTGATTGGATAAAAGTGCAACCTGTTCATTTTTCAAAGTTGAATTTTTCTTTACTCGCTCAATAATATGTTGTCTAACCTTATTTATACCGGTTTCGGTTAGATTATAAGACAATGATGTAACAATTTCCGCTACGATAGCCTCTTTTTGAATTTGCAATTGTTTTAGCTGTGCCTTTACTTGAGGGCTTGGTTGATTATTATTTTTAATTTCAACTGCCTGTGAGTCAAGAATATTAACTCGTCTTTGAAATTCATCTGCTGCCTTGATAAGTTCTTTCAGGTCTTGTTCCGTCCCTCTGTTTTTATTTGCCTCCATCGAACACATTTGGCATTTGCCGAGTCCAATTTGTTTGACATAAGAACGAATGCGTTTTTTTGCCTCTGCATCTTGATTTCCCGCAATAAAACGGAAGAGTAGTGAAAAAGCCGCTATATCCGATATTGCCTCTGGATTTTTGTTTCCGTCGATAGCTTCACGCCAGCTAGTTAAGTCCAGTGGGGTTTTATCAATATCGATTAAAGATGTTGCCGTTTCATTAATGTTCCCGGCAACATTTTCTGAACTTGCAATCACAATGCTTATATTGCTGATAACAGCAACCAAAACTAACGTCGCAAATAATCTTAATTTCATGGTGATGATCTCCTATGTTTAAATGGATGCTTTACCGAGCGGTTCACCTATCGCCGCATCCGTTTCAAGCGATAGCCGCCAAATATTACTTAGTTTATTCTGAAACATAGATTTTACTCTTTATTTTGTATGATGAAATTTGACTTGTTCCCAAATTTTAAGTCCTTATAAAGTTCACTATTATACACCAGGCAAAAGTTTTACTTTTGCCTGGTGTATTTTTTTCTTAACATCAGTAATACATCTTGGTTTAATTTTAGAAATCTCAAAAACTAAACCAAGATGTATTAACCTGAAATTCCTGTTCAATCGCGCCGCTATGACAAACCCCACATCCCGATTCATTGTTAGCTCTGTAACAAATTGCCTTCACTTAGGTTTGGAACTTCGGCAAGAACTTTTCCTTCGGCAAAATCTTCCTTGTAACTGCTTTGTTGCGCCTGAGGAAAAAACCATTGGTGTCCGAAAAAAGCAATAAGCGCAATAATACAAATTACAACCGCTATATTGACAACAGCGTCTAAATACTTCTTGAATGAACTTACTTTCATCATCAACTCCATCCGATTTTTGCGATTACTTTATAGTTTCGTAGTTTAAATATCAATTGTAGATGAAGTCAACAATTATTTATTGGCGAAAACTATCATTTGTTGGCGAAAACTATCATTCTTAGCCATCTTCATCTTCGGCTTCGAGTTTTTCATAATGTTGTTGGCGATATTTGGTCGGCGTTACACCGTATTTTTTCTTGAAATCACGGGTGAAATGGCTTTGGTCGTTGATGCCGACTTCATAACATATTTCATTGACATATTTTAAACTCGTTTGCAAAAGTTCTTTTGCTTTTTCAAGTCGTAAATTACGCAGATAGTTCATTGGCGGCATTCCCGTTGCAGTTTTAAATATCTTTTGCAAATGTGCGGGCGTTATCTCAACCATCTTCGACATCTCTTTAATTGTCCATTGGTGTCGAAGGTTTGCAAGCATTTTCTTTTTCAGGCGAATAATTTTTACGTTCATCTTTAACCTCAAAATCAAAAAATAAGTCGTGGAGTTATTGACAAATTAGTCAAATGAACACGGGTTTCTACTTATAAATGACAATTTTGAAGAAAACATTACATAATTTATTTTTTTTAATGACAATTCGGCGTAAAACATTGGGTGAAATAAATATTTTCCGTAACAAAAAAAACTTTGAGAATCGCGGGTTTGAGCCGAATCACAAAGATTGCTAGACTATTGTTCTTGCCTGATTCAAAATCACAATTTTTTTTGAGATAGTTTATGAACACAACAAAATTTGAAGAATATTTAAATAAGTTTGACGAAGCTGATTGGTTAAAATCGCTGAATGAACTGCTTCCCGCCATTGGCGAAGTTGACCGCACGGCGACGCAAATCTGGTTTCGCTTTTTTCCGCTTGCTTTGCACAACTATTTGCAATCGACAGAAGATAAAGAAAAAGCGATTCAACAATTCGTGATGCAGGGCAATTACGAACTCAAAAACCAGATTGATTCGTCGCACAGATTTCTTTACGGACACCGTTTTTGGAAGGAAGCAAAAGATGCGATTGAAAAATACGCCGAATCTTTCACGTCCGAAAACGCAAACTTAGCAAACGAAATAAAAGAAATCGCCAAAACCGCCGCGCAAATTACAAAAACTGATGCATCACTTTTAATCGGAATAACCGCCATCGGTTTAATGACGCTTCGGCAAGTCGGTTTTGACGCTTTCAAAAACGCCGCAGGAAAAATCTATATTGACAAACAACACGCGAAAAAATCGGCAAAAGAAGTTTTAGCCGAACGCGCCAAAGACGATTCGCAAGGCATTCTCGGTTTTCTGAAAACGACTGATAAAAAATGGACGGTTGTTTATGACGAAAACACAAACGAAGCGCGTTTTAAACTGTTTGATGAAGAAGAACTCGCATCTGGTTCAGCCCGCGACCAATCGAAGAATTGGAAAGCGTTGGATGAGCGTTGTTGGGAAGGCGTGATTCCCGTCGAATGCCGCTCGGCAAGCTGCGGAACTTGTTGGATTGGCGTTTTAGGCGGCGCAGAAAAATTATCGGACGTGGCGCGGCTCGAACGCAAGCAAATGAAAGTCTTCGGCTACAATCAAGGCGATGCGCCGAAACCGTTTATTCGTCTTGCCTGTCAAGCAAAAGCCCACGGCGCGGTTTCCATTGTCATTCCTCCGTGGAACGGAGTTTTCGGCAAAAAGATTTACGGCAACGTCGAAAAAGTTGAACTCGAACCGGCGACAACTTCCGCCGTGAAACTGCGCGAGGCGATTACCAACGCGGTTGGAAATAAATAGTGAAATACGAAATCGAAATCCGCAAACGCGCCGAAAAGGATTTATCTTCAATTCGGAAATCCGACGCTCAACGTATTGCCGATTCGATTTTTGCATTGGAAGATGGATTAACAGGTGATATAAAAAGATTAACCAATTTTTCGCCCGAATATCGTTTGCGAATCGGAGATTGGCGAATATTGTTTGAAAAATCGGAAAACAAAGTAATTATCTATCGTATTCTTCATCGAAGAGAGGCGTATCGTTAAAAATATGGAAGCACAAATAATTAAAAAACGGGGCAAAAAAGAGTTTGCGGTAATTCCGTATAAAGATTTTGTTCGAATGCAGGAAGATTTGGAAAATTATTATGACCTTCTCGAACTTCGCCAAGCAAAAGCCGACCCGCGCAACAACAAAGGACGTTCATTCGATGAAGCTGCCAAAGAATTAGGATTAAATAAAAAGAAATCGTAATTCAGACATTGATGTCAGAAAATCTAAATTCAAAATCAGTGAACCGAAACAAAATCGCCGACTTTCCGCCAATGACATTTATTGTCTTGGCGGTTTTGCTTTGGAGTACGGGCGGACTTTTTATCAAACTCACGACGCTCGACGCTTTCGCCGTCAATTTTGGACGCGCACTTTTTGCCGCGATTACGGTTGCCGTTTTTACTTATAAAAAAGGTTTGCGGCTTGACGGCTTCACGCTTTTGAGTTCGTTTATGTATGCGGGAACGCTGTCTTGTTTCGTTTATGCGAACAAAATGACAACCGCCGCCAACGCGATTTTTCTGCAATATACCGCGCCAATTTATATTTTGATTCTTGCGCCGTTTGTACTAAAGGAGAAATTTAAATTTTCCGATTTGATAACGGTTATCGTCTGTTTAGCGGGAATGAGTTTGTTTTTCCTCGAACCGCAAAACGCAGAAAACAAACTTGCTTCAAACGTATTTTGGGGAAACATCGCCGCACTTGCTTCGGGCGTTTTTTTCGGACTGTATTTTATTCTTTTGCGTCATCCGCGTTCATTGCAAAAAAATCCCGCGCTTTCGGTTTTTTACGGCAATATCATAATCGTTCTGCTGATGCTTCCGATTATTTTAGGAAATCCGCCGATGCATCTCACAATAAACGATATTTTAGCGATTCTCTTTCTCGGTATTTTCCAAATCGGCATCGCCTATATTTTATTTACCAGCGGCATCGCAAAAGGTGTGCGTTCACTCGATGCCAGCATTATTGGCTTTATCGAACCGCTTCTCAATCCGGTTTGGGTTTTTCTGTTTATCGGTGAAACGCCTTCAAAATGGGCGATTATCGGCGGCGCAATTATTATTACGGCGGTTATATTTCACACTTTGCGGCAAAACCGACAGTTAAATCCGAAAACATTGGAAACCACAGATGCACACAACTAAATGCAAAAGTGATTTTTCAGAAATCCTGTCCATCCTCTTCATCCCTGTAAATTTTTCCTTACAAGGTTTTCACCTTTAATTTTTCCAATCCTGTGATAAACTATCCGAATACCTTCAGAAAACGCGGCATTACTGCTCGTTTTATAATTAGAAATTTATTGGAGAAATTTAATGGAACCGAATTTGCAAAAAGAACCTGTTGATAAAGGTCGTAAAAATACAAACTACGAATTAAGCAATTATGGAATAAGCGAACCGCGGGCGGTTTATTGGAATTTAGAGCCGAAGGAGCTTTACGAAGAAGTCAAGCGGCGGGGCGAAGGCGAGGTTACGCCCGAAGGGGTTTTGCTTGTAAAGACAGGCGAAAACACGGGACGCAGCGCGAAAGATAAAGCGTTTGTCGTCGAACCTTCGAGCGAAGATAAAATCTGGTGGAATGAAAGCAACAAAAAGTTTCCGCAAGACAAATTTAACGCGCTCAAAGACCGAATGATGGATTATCTGAAAGGCAGAGACCTTTTTGTGCAGGACACTTACGCTGGCGCAGACGAAAAATATCAATTGCCTGTCCGCATCATTACTGAACTCGCTTGGCATTCCCTATTTGCGAACAATATGTTTGTCCGCCGAACAAAAGATACGCCGTTTGAACCTGAATTTACGGTTATCAATGTTCCGAGTTTTAAAGCCGACCCGGAAGTTGACGGCACACGCTCAGGCACGTTTATTCTGGTTGATATAAACCAAAAGTTAGTTCTTATCGGCGGCACTGAATACGCGGGCGAAACAAAAAAATCAGTTTTCAGTTTGATGAATTATTTGATGCCGCAGCGCGACGTGATGTCAATGCACTGCTCGGCAAACGTCGGCAAAGACGACGATGTAGCGATTTTCTTCGGACTTTCGGGAACAGGTAAAACTACTTTGAGTGCTGACCCGGAACGCGCTTTAATTGGCGACGACGAACACGGCTGGAGCGATGACGGCGTTTTCAATTACGAAGGTGGCTGCTACGCTAAAGTCATTAAATTAAATCCCGAAGCCGAACCCGATATTTACCGTACGACTTCAATGTTCGGCACAATTTTGGAAAATGTCGTTTATGACGAAGACACCAAAAAAGTTGACTTGGACGATGCAACAATCACCGAAAATACACGCGCTTCATATCCGCTTGAATCAATTCCGAATATTGTTGAAAGCGGACACGCGGGGCATCCGAAAAATATCATTATGCTGACGGCAGATGCTTTCGGCGTTCTTCCGCCGGTTTCGCGCCTGACGCCCGAACAAGCAATGTATCATTTTATCAGCGGCTACACGGCGAAAGTTGCGGGAACGGAAAAGGGCGTTTCCGAACCGACCCCGAATTTCTCGACCTGTTTCGGCGCACCGTTTATGGTTTTGCATCCGTCGGTTTATGCCAAACTGCTTGCCAAAAAAATGAACGAACACAACACCGATTGCTGGCTTGTCAACACAGGTTGGACGGGCGGTGTCTACGGCGTTGGACACAGAATATCCATTAAGCACACCCGTGCAATGATTCGCGCCATCTTAAACGGTGAACTCGCCAAAGCCAATTTCGAGCCGCATCCGGTTTTCGGCGTTCTCGTCCCGACTTCCTGCCCCGCCGTGCCGGAAGAAGTTCTCAATCCGCGCAACACCTGGGCGGACAAAGAAGCCTACGACAAACAGGCAAATGATTTGGTAGTCCGCTTTAACGAAAACTTTAAGAAATTTGAAGACGGCGTTTCCGATGAAGTCAAAGCCGCCGCGCCGAAAGCGGGATAAATCATAATCATAGTAAACCCATATGCGACTCAAATTAAGTCGCTTTTATATTTTAATGTCAAGAATTTTTCTGCTGCCGTTTGATATGTTATCGTAAAAATATAAATTCAAGGAGAAAAATATATGGTAAAAAAAGCATTATTTGTCAGATTAAAAGCCAAAGCAGGGAAAGAAGCGGAAGTTGAAAAGTTTTTAAACAGCGGTTTGCAGTTGGTTGAAGACGAGCCGTTGACTGTAGATTGGTATGCGCTCAAATTTGATGATTCGACGTTCGGAATCTTTGATACTTTTGATGGCGAAGAAAGACGCGACGTGCATCTGAACGGCAAAATTGCCGAAACGTTGATGGCAAATGCCGACACGTTGTTTGCCGAATCGGCGAAGATTGAAAAGGTTGATGTGCTAGCCGCGAAATAAATTTTCCATTTAATCAAACAATTTTAAAAGATGATTTAATTGAGTCGTCTTTTTTATTGCCCTTTGTAATAATCCTTTTCTCTTGGCATATTTAACTGTCTTTTTCCATCTGCCGTGAACGAGCGTTTCAGTGGTCAATATAACTTTTTCGCTGGCTGCGGTAGATGCGTCTTCGGTGAAAACATAAACTTTTTTCGGGCGGTTATTGATAACTTGATAGCGTGTCGTTTTGTGATAACAGCAGCCGTCTTTGTTAAAAGTTTCAATAATCTTTTTTTGTTTATCAACCGTGAACATTCCGAGATTTTCGCCTGCTAATTTCGTTAATTCAGCATTTTTTACAAAATTGTTTTTTGCTTTTGAGAACAGCAAAACCTCGTAAGAAGGTCCGCCGTATGCGCCATTGTTGCCGTTTCTTAATGCAAAATCTTCCGCGCCGTCAAAATTGTAATCATCGGAAATCACGCCGCTGTTATTTTCGCCGTAAAGTTCAACCAAATTTGCCGTCGGCTCTTTGTCTTTGCCCAATTCCAAATACATGTTTGGCAGTTGGATTGTTTGAAAAGGTGTGGTTTGATTTTTTTTCGTTAGATAAACCGTCGCTTTACCTTGGCAAATGTTGTCTTCGCATTCGGCGATTTTGATTTTTACGTCGAAATTTTTTGAGGCGTTTTTCAGCAAAAAAGTTTCTTGGGCAAAAATGCTTGCCGTAATTATTAAAAGAAGCGAAATCAGCAAAAAGATTTTTTTCATAGCGACTAAGAATAACCTAAATTAATTTCAAAATTCAATCTGTTTTTTTTATTGACAAAATGCGGTAAGATAGAAATGATAGACAGATTTTTGTTTAGTTTTTACATCTTATAAACGAATCTTTTTTTAAGGAGAAACAATGAACACAACTTTTGACGATTTTAGAACAAGTTATTCGGCGGCGGAAGCATTGCCCGAAGAGCGTGCGAGTTTTATCCGCAAAACATACGCGCACCTGGCGGGAGCGGTTTTGATTTTTACTTTGATGGAAGCCTATTTAATCCATTCCGGCGCGGGTTTGGCGATTGCCCAAACGATGCTCGGCGGACGCTTTTCGTGGCTAATCGTTTTGGGAGCGTTTATGGGCGTTTCAATGCTGGCGACTTGGTGGGCGAATTCGCAAACATCAAGAGCAATGCAGTATATGGGCTTAGGACTTTATCTCGTGGCGGAAGTGATTATTTTTCTGCCGCTGCTTTATATTGTCGCCAGTTACGCGGACGGTTATCAAATTTTTGCTAAAGCCGGATTGGTTACCGGCGGATTATTCTTGGGACTGACTTCGGTGGTTTTTTTGACGCGCAAGGATTTTTCGTTTCTCGGTCCGATTCTGGCTATCGGCGGTTTTGTCGCGCTCGGTTTAATTGTCGCCAGCCTTTTATTCGGCTTTACATTGGGGAATGTTTTCTCGTTTGCGATGGTAGCTTTTGCGGGCGGCGCGATTTTGTATCAAACTTCCGGCATTCTGCATCAATATCGTCCTAATCAGCACGTCGCGGCTTCGCTTGCTTTGTTTGCCAGCGTTGCACTATTGTTCTGGTATATTATACGAATTTTTATGGGTTCAAAAAATTAGTCTGAATTTTTAATAAACCTTCAGGCGAAACACTTCCAACGAGTTTTTATGGAAGTGTTTCGTTTTTTTATGGCGGAATTAAAAAACTTCTAATTTGACACTGATTTGCTCATTGTTTAATCTGAACTTGCTAGATTATTTTATATTCAAGGAGGTTGGTTTAATGAACCAAACAGAAAATATTAACAAATCAAATTCAAAAGAGGCACAACAACATTCGGAAGGTTCAGTTGCTTTGGCAATTGAAGAACAAACCGCAAAAATTCCGTCGGATGTTTTTTTATGGGCGGCAGTCGGTTCAATTGGCACATCTTTAATTCTGCATATAACGGGGAAAAAGGATGATGCGCGTTTTGTCGGACAATGGGTTGCGCCGTTTTTACTGCTCGGCGTTTATAACAAATTGGTAAAAATTGCCGGTTCTGACCGCGTGTCTCGTTCATAAACATATAATAATTATTTATCAACGGAGCAATTATCAAACACGATAATTGCTCCGCTTCAGTTTTTCAACTTATTTTATTTCAATAAGTTATTTCTGTTAAACAGTTGGCATTCGGAGATTTGCCGTAGTATTCTTATTGCAAACTGCCAATTTTTTTTTGAGGTAATTTTATGAAAAAATTTTTTCTCTGTTTAATTTTACTGTTTTGCTGCACAATTTTTGCCAATGCACAGCAAGTGCCGAAACCGCCGCAAACCAACTTAAAAATCGGCGATGCCGCACCCGATTTTTCGCTGACCGACACGGACGGCAACACAGTTAAATTGAGCGATTTCAAAGGCAAAAAATCCGTTGTGCTGGCATTTTATGTATTGGCATTTACCGGCGGCTGAACGAAGGAACTTCAGGCATATCAGGCTGATATTGCCAAATTTGACGCAGCCGAAACGCAGGTTTTGGGAATCAGTATGGACAGTTTTGCCGCCAACAAACGCTTTGCCCAGGACATCGGCGTGAAATTTCCGCTTCTAAGCGATTGGAAACGCAAAGCCTCGAAAGATTACGGTCTTTACAACGAAGAATCAGGCTACGGAAATCGCGCAACTTTTGTCGTTGATAAAAACGGAATTATTCAGCACGTCGAAGTCGGACGCACGGCAATTGACCCGACGGGTGCGTATCAGGTTTGCGATTTGCTGCAAAAGAAAAGGGAAATGAAAAAGCCCTGAGGTTATAAATTCACGCTTTTTACAAAATGCTTTCTGCTTTTCGTGCGGAAGGCATTTTTATTTTCCATTTTAATTGCTAATTTGGATTTTATGGACAAAGGTTTATTAAGCGTTGCACAAAAATTAACTTTCTCACAAAAATTCAAAAATTCACACAAAAATAGAATACGGTTAAATATGTCCAAAAACTCAGCAGATTTTAGCTCTCTTAAACCCCTAATTTCATTGATTTTTATTTCTCTGTTTTCCGGCGATCAAAAACTGTAGTTTTTGATCGAATGAATTTTGATAAATTGTATGTGAGCGAAATTAAAATAGTTTGTTCGAGGAATTTGAATTTGATAATAATTTTTTAAGTTATTATATCTTCTTGATTTTCATAAATCTTTCAGAGTATTTGCTTAAGATATCTTGATTTGCCATTTCAAAAATGATAAGCGGTTAGGGCAAAAAATTCTTGACATATAGTTCTAGATAGTAATATGTACTGCTCCCCATTAATCAAGCTGAGGCAGAGAGAGTTTTTTGATTTTCTCTAAACCACTGTTTTTCAAACTCGTTCGGCGTTTTGTAACCGATTGCCGAATGCCGATAGTTAGCGTTAAAATCG
>MWZA01000063.1 GCA_002050455.1 Acidobacteria bacterium 5-1
GAAAGGCGCAACGCTCGCGTATAAGCTAAATAAGGGTCTTTTGCCCGTAAAACGGCAATATCTTTGCGTTCGATTTTTTCTTTTTCGTTAAGGAAAATCGCGCTCGCTCGTGTTTCTTTAATCTGCGGCGTGTATTTCGGATTTGCCAAAAACGTAATCGCGCCTTGTTCGGCAATCTCTAAACCTGCCGCGTTGCTTATTTCTAAATTTTCATCGCCTTGCCCGATGCTTGAAAAAGTTTTTTCTGCTAAAATTGATAATTGCATAAAATTTCGTTAAAGAATTTGAAACTTTAGTTAAAAAATTGTGTGAAATAGAAAAGTCTGACTTTCCCCATTAATAAAAATTTTGACAGCTTGGATTTGCAAACGCCGCTTTGTGCAAAAATCCTGCCTTAGATACAAATTACCAAATTATTAAAATAGAAGCATTATGAATGAAAAAAATTTATCCCAAAACGAAAAAGATTACACCGTCGAAGAGTATTTAAATAGCGAACACAACAGCGCGAAAAAAAGCGAATTTTTAAACGGCAAGGTTTTGACAACAAACAATTCAAACCGGACGCATAATTTAATTGTTAGTAATATCACGATTGCCGTCGGAAGCCGTTTGAGCGGAAATAAAGCCGAAATTTATGTCAGCAATATGCGCGTTCAAATCAACCCCAACCGCTTTTCGTATCCAAGCGTCGTTATCGTCAGTGGCGAGCCGTCTTTTATCGACAATAAATCGGATGTTTTACTAAATCCAACGGTGGTTGTGGAAATTTACTCAAAAGACACGAGTTTCCACGATAAAACCGAAAAGCTCGAATCTTATCTGGCGATGGAGAGCATTCGTGAATATCTGCTGGTCAAAGAAGACGAAATGCGTGATTGAAAACGATGTCGAAATCGGCGCAAACACAGCGATTGATTGCGCTTCGGTTGGTGAAACAAGAATAAAAAGCGGCGCAAAAATTGATAATCTCGTGCAAATCGGGCATTCCTGTACAATTGAGGAAGATGCTTTGATTTGCGCTCAAACCGGACTTGCCGGAAGTTCGGTTATTGGCAAAAGAGTTATTTTGGCGGGGCAAGTCGGCATCGCCGGACACTTAAAAGTCGGCGACGACGTGGTAATAACGGCAAAATCGGCAACCAGCCACGATGTCGAAAACGGCAAAATTCTTTCGGGAATTCCGGCGTTTGACAACCGTGATTGGCTGCGCTCGATTGCGGCGTTTCGGCGTTTGGGCGAGATGGCGCAAACGGTTCGGAAATTAGAAAAACGCATTGCCGAATTGAAAATCAGGTAATGAACTAAAAGTAATGCTTTCACCGCAGAGGCGCAGAGAATCTCCGCGAAACTCGGCGAATCCTCTGCGGTAATATTTCTTTTAGCATTACTTTTAGTTCGCCGCCAAAAATCAATCTCTAATTTTTTTTATATTTGTCCGTTTGAATTTCTCATCTCCGCTGCTCCTTTTCCCTGCAAACGTCCGCTTGCGAATTTGGTTGGCACATGAGTTTTTTCAGCGCGTCTATTTGTTGCTGCTGTCGAAGTTGTTCTTGCTGCGCTTTGATTTGTACTTGTTGTTCTTTAAACCAGTTTTTCCAAATCTTCATTTTTGATATTGCCTTTCGGGACAATTACCACTTCCCTGTCGTTGATTGATGCTTTTTCGCGGTCGTCAAAAACAGATTCGAGTTTTTGGATAGCAGCGTTACGTCGTCAATCGTTCCGGTTTCGATTTTGTTCACACTCGATTTTCCGTCTTCGGTAGCCTCAATGACCAGCATCAACGGATTCGGCTTTTTGTCGGACGAAAATACGGTATCTCGGTCAACAAAAGCAACCGGATAATTTTTTACCGAACTCTTACAATCGAGAAAAGACAGGCTCGTTACAAAAATTGAAATGAGCAGGATTTTTTTCAAGGTGTTCTGCATTCTTTCTCCTTTTGATTTTTAATTTGTTTTGTGTTTTACTGTCAGAAAAACACCGGCAAACCTCGCCGCGAAAAATACCGAATTATCACCGTCATTCCGGGTCGTTCGGGTTGTTGAACAACACCGGAAGCCTGATACTGCCGTGTCCGTATTGCGGAAAGCCCGGCGTATTCCGATTTCCGGGGTCGAGATTGGATGCCGTGTCTTCGGGCGGAAACAGGACGAGCGAATTGAGAAACTCAATCAAACGTCTTTGATTATTTGCCGAAAGTCTGGCAAATTCCGCGCGCGGAATTTGCGCTTCGCCGCCGTGCCGCAAGATGACATCCTTCAAGGTGATGCTGCGTCCGTCGTGTCCGTAGGGCGAAGTCGAACCGACTACCCCACAGCGGCGTGGTCATAAACATTGTCCGAATTGTTCCGTCGTAATCTCGTTCATGAAAATTCGGTCCGAGGTCGTGGCGTTTGAAATCGGTGAAAATGTTTTCGGCTAAGAACGGCTGCAACTTCGGACGTTTGAAGGAAGGATAACCGGTTGTATCGCTCACCTGATTAAAAAGCGGAGTCGCCGTCGCAAAAAGATTGTTGAAGATGCCGCGCTCTTCGTCATAGACGGTTTCGACATCCGCCACGCGGCGGTCGCGGTTGATTTGCAAATCGGAAATGTGGCATTGAGCGCAGCCGATTTGTTGAAAAATTCTGCGTCCCTGCCGCGTTTCGTTTGTTTGTTCATAAGTTGCAGGTTTGAAATAGTTGAGCAGGTAAAACTCCATATGGTCAACCAACGCGGCGGGAATTTCATTGCTGATGCCGTCGCTGTCGAGGTCGGCGTTCGGATTGTCGGTCGGCTGCGGTTTTACGGTGTCTTTCGAGCCGTCCAAACTCATTCCCGAAGGCGTAACGATTCGTGCGCCGTCATGTGCGCTCATCAGTTCGGCATCAACTGCCTGTAATCCCATCTCGTCATTAAACGCGCCGACGACGAACTCACGGATAGAAGTCGTGTCGCCGTGATAGAAAAATGGTCTGACACGCAAATCCGCATTAACGCCGCTGATGTTTGAAGCGTCAATCGTTCCGTTCGGACGGGCAATGATGTTCCCATAGTTGATGCCTTTGCTCGTCAGCGGGCGGCTGACGTTTTGATTCGTTTGCTGTGCCTGCGCGACTGCGTCGGCGCGGATGGCTCTGAGGTCGGCAGTGATTTCGTCCGCCAGCATTTCCTTGATGCCCAGCCCGAACAGATGGGGCGCATCGCGGCTGTCGGGGCGCGTCGTAACATCGCCGCCGAAACCGGCAGAACCGCGAGGTCGCCCATGACACGACGCGCAACTGTCTGTTAAACCCGCGCCGAATGCCAGATTAGTGTTGATGTCGCCGATGCTGTCGTTGGTTAAAGGTCCTATGCCCTGACTTCGCAGAAATTTTCGTTGAAAAATCTGCCGCCCGCGCCGGATTGAGCGAAACGGGTCGCGCGAGATAATAAACGCCGACGAATCCGGTGTCATCGCGTCGCCGCGCCCCGTGCCGATTTGCTGATTCAAAGATTTGGCAATGCCGAAGTTTCCGATGTTCGGATTTTGTGTCCGGTCAATCAACTGCGCCAACGCCGGAAAACCGAAAGCTCCGGCGGCAACTGCCAAAAAAGCCAAAACCATTACACCTTTAATTTTTTCTTCTCGTTTCGTAATTTTATCTTCCTTTTTTATACTTTTTTGCTTAAAATCCTTTCTTACTTTACGAATGCCGCCTGACATGTTCCTTTTGAAAATTTTCAAAAGGAACATGTCAGAATTAGTAGATTTTCACTGAAAAAATTTTCTTTGCCGCTTGATTCGAGTCTTTGTATTTGGTTGGTTTGTATTAGCTTTTCATTTCCGCTTAACGGCGGAGTTGATGTCGGGCGAAATCGCCACCACGCAACACAGAGTTAAAAAGACAACGCCATTACAAAGTCGCTGCCCGCGCCCTCACGTCTAATGACTTTGTCGGCACGTTTTCCAATATAAGCCAACTGTTGCCAAACAGGTGATTAGGGTTTAGCCTCATATACCAAATTAAAAGGCGTTTCTGTTGCTCGGCGAAAATGTGAAAAACCGCCTTTCGTTATCACCTCTCGCATCCGCCCCTCGCCCGCTTGCGCTCCCAATGCCAATCCAACTTCCTGCGACAGCGAAGCCGGAGTGCAAATCAAGGTCGAAGCCGAATAAAAAGCGCGTCCGATTGGATTCAGATTGTCTTTCACATCATCGTGAGCAAAGGGCTCAACAATCATCCACGCTCCATCTGAAGCCAAAGATTCCCGGACGTGAGCGGCTGCGCCTACAGGATCGCCCATGTCGTGCAGGCAATCGAAATAAGTTACAAAATCGTAATCGTTTCCGGGGAAATCTTTTGCCTTGGCGACTTCAAACGAAACACGCTCGCCAACTCCGCCCTCTGCGGCTCGCTGACGCGCCGTTTCGATTGATTTGTCGTGATAATCAAAGCCGACGAAAGTTGAATTCGGATACGCTTGCGCCATCAAAACAGTCGAAGCACCTAGCCCGCAACCGATGTCAGCGACTTTCGCCCCAGCTTTCAACTTTTCTTCTACACCGTCCAGAGCCGGAATCCACGAATTTACGAGATTTGCGGCATAGCTGGGACGGAAAAATATTTCAGTTGCGCGAAAAAGCCCCGCGTCGTGTTCGTGCCAGCCCAAGCCTTCGCCCGTACGAAATCTCTCAGTCAGTTGCGGCACGGCTCGAACTGCGGAAACGGCGAGCAAAAACGCGCCTGGAAAATAAGCCGGACTCGTTTCGTCAGCCAGCACAAAGGCTTGTTCTTCCGAGAGGAAATAGGTTTGATTTTCCGCGTCGTAGGAAACGTAGCCGCCCGCCGCTTGTGCATTGAGCCACTCGCGCACGTAACGCTCGTTCGTTCCCGTTAGTTCGGCTAATTCGGCGGGCATCAGCGGTTTGCCCGCTTGTGCCATCGCTTTGTAAAGACCGAGACTTTCTCCGATAACGACCAATCCGGCGTGCATCGTCGCGCCGAAATCTGTAATACAACTTCCCAAAAACTGATTTAGTTTTTCTTCGTTAATAGCCATAACTACCTCCTTTCAAAGTTAGTTGAATTGCCAATGTTATCTAAAGTCTAAAAGAAAGAGAAGTGCCGAACTGCTTTTATAATCACGAGCAAAAACAGTTTAACCCTCAGCATCGCAAGCGCAGGTGTTGACTTCGCGGATAATTTCTTTTTCGCCGCCGTAGATGTGCGTCGTGCAGGGCATACACGGGTCGAAACTGCGGATTGCCCGCAACATATCAACGCCCGTAAAATCCGACGGTTTATCGAAATCTTCGAGAATCGGCGTGTTCAAAACCGCTTCTTCATAAGGTCCCGGATTGCCGAACGGGTCTCGCGGCGAAGCGTTGAAGGTTGACGGCGTGACGATTTGATAATTGACAATCGCGCCTTTGTCTAAAACTAAATGATGCGAGAGATAACCGCGTCCCGCGCCCCAAAAGCCGACGCCGATGCGCTCGCCTTTCGGTACTTCAAACTTCGTGCTGACCTTATCTTCGCCCTGCCGCAGAAGGTCAAACGCTTTTAGCACCATCGTATAACCAATCATTAGGTTATAGCCCATACAATAAGCCCGGGCGCGGTTGCGCTCGAAAGCATTCCAGATTTTCGGAATCTTCCACTCAAAATCCATTTCCGGCAGCATTGTTTTCGGCATATGGAATTTAAGGCTGTGTCCGGTGGATTCCATAAATTGATTCTTTGGCATCTTTCTGGCAGCGGCAGTCGTCCAGATTCGGGCGTAGCAGCCGGCTTCGACTACTTGCCTGTCCCAGCGCGGCGCGGTGTCCCAAGTGTAACGGTCTTTCCAACTCTCTTTCGACGGCTTCGGCATCGTTTCCTTGTTCCACGGATGATTCGGCGAAAGCGGCGAGCCAGCCGGGTCTGTCTGGAAGCGTATATTTCCGTTTTGAGTCCAATCTTCGTAGTAAGAATGTTCGACGAATTCCTCAAGTCCGAGATTGATTTGCTGTAATTTTGTCGTAACAAGTTCGCCGTTCATCACTACGCCCGGTGTTGCCCAACGCGCTTCGCCCCATTCGTTACACCGCGCATAACTCGCATCGTAAGAATACTCGTCGTCCCACATTCCGAGGTCAATCATGTTCGCGTCACGCGCTCCGACCTTTTTGTATTCGGGATTGTATTCGTAGAAAAATTCCGTTAAATCGTCCCACAGCAGAATCATCCGCTTTGTCCAATCCATCATCTTTTGCAGGCGCGTGTAGGTTTCGTTGAAGTCGGTGATGGTAACGGTCGAAGACATACCGCCGGGGACGACCGTTTGGGGGTGCGGATATTTACCGAAAAGAACCGAGTAGGCTTCACGCGGCACACGCGTCATTTTTAAACCGTCAAGATAAAGTTTGCCGGAAAGCGGATTCAAACCTTTCATAATGTCGCCGATGGTTTTGAATTGATGAACCTCGGCATTCGGAGCATCGGTTACCTGTGCTTTCTCCCACATCGCGGGATTGGTCGCCTGAACGACAACCTGCGAATAATCAGGTCCGGCAAGCAAAAACAGATGAAGCGGATGGTCATAGAGAAAATCGAGTGCCAGCGCGAGATTCCGCAAAACCGTGCCGAGCGGCGGCGGCGAAATGCCAAACGCCATTTCAATCGCTTCGCACGCGGCGGTCGAGTGAACGCCTCCGCAGACACCGCAAGCGCGACTCGAAATATAAATCGCATCGCGCGGGTCGCGCCCCTTTAGAATCACTTCGTAGCCGCGAAAAATAGTCGCCACCGAATTGGCTTCAAGAAATTTCTTTTCCTGTAAATCGGCAACCGCGTGGAATGAAAGCGCGCCAGCCACTCGCGTTACGGGCGAAATGCTGACATCTTTAATATGCCCGTTTCGCGCCATCAATTCTTCGAGTTTGTCGCGCTTAATTTCTCTTGGCTGATATGCGTATGGGTCGGCAACGCCGCCTTTGAGACTCGCAACGCCTTGCGCGTCAAATTCGATTGGTAAATTTTTGAAACACACTAGATTATTCTCCGTTTCTACGATTTAATTTATGTTTTTGCATTATGAAACAACTTCTCATTCATCTAGCCAAAGCTTTATACGCCCAGGCGGCAACCGCGCCGAATACTATGTGAGAAAAGATGCTCACCCAGTTTCGCGCCATGGCGAACCACGGGAAAATGGCTGTGAATCCGTAAAAATTTACGAGATAGAGCAGTAATCCGAAAATCGCGCCGATCAATACGGCGATTCCAAGCCCGAAACGACTAACGATAAAAGCCAGAATTATGGCGAAGATTATCGAAAGTATAAAATGAATGACCATCGCCACCATCAACGGCATAAGAGCGAATGTGGCGGGCGGCGGTAAAACGTCCTTTCCCATTCCGATGGCGGCAATCATTCGCGGCGGTCCCCAGGGGCTTCCGTCGGGCAAAAAGAGCGGCACCATAATCATCTCCAGCATCATAAAAATCGCGCCAGCGATAAGTCCGGCTAAAATCGCCGCTTTCCAGTTAATTGTCTCTCGAACTACGTTATTTGTTTCGTCCATTTTGTCTCCTTGGTTATTTGTTGTTTTTAGCTGCTTTTTCAGCCCGTTCTTCCGGCAAAACCTGATAATTTTCGCCGTAAACTTGCTTCGGCAGCGAACGGTAACCCGTCGGATATTTTTCTTCGGGCAGATCGCGCCCCGGTCTGTTACTACCGAGAAATTGCATCCTCTCGTAAAAAAATTCAAGTATCTTGTGCGTGATTGACGTATCGCCCTGCTCCATCGCCCAGCCGCTCGGAACGGTGTCGTGCCAGCGAATCTCGCGGTTGCGCTCGCGCTGGCTGATGCGGCGCAGAGGGCGAATGATCGAACCCATCAGACGCGAAGCATTGCTCGAAACCGTCGAGCCGGGCGGCGCTTTGTAGAACGGCGCGAATTTGTCGGGAAAGCCGGGCATCGTGCAGCCGATACAAGGTCCGCCCGCGTTCATACAGCCGCCCATATGCGAGATTGCGCCTTTCTCCGTGATATTGCATTGAACGACCGGACCCCAGCAGCCGACTTCGACGAGGCATTCTTTGTCTCCGTATTCGGTGGCAAATGTGCCTTCTTCATAATAACCGGCGCGCCCGCATTTGCGATGCACGGTTTCGCCGAACTGCCAGACGGGACGACCGAGTTCATCCATTTCGGGAAGCGGTCCCAAGCCTTGCAGGAAAAGCAAAATCGCTTGCACCGCATCGGTAAAATTGTCGCCGACCGGAGCGCAGCCCGGAATGTTGATGACGGGCAAACCCAACGCGCTGCGGTAATCTTTGCCGAGCCAATCCATCACGCTCATCGAGCCGGTAACGTTTCCGTAAGCCGCCGGAATGCCGCCCCAAGTCGCGCACGTTCCGATGGCAATGGTCGCCGCCGCGCCCGGCGCGAGCCGTTTTATCCATTCGGCAGTTGAGACTCTGCGACGCTCTTCGCTCGGCGCGAAAAGCGGAAGCGAGCCTTCGCCCGCAAACGGTTCGCCGCCGACGGTTAAATTTTCATCGGGAATCGAACCTTCGTAAGTGATGACATAAGGTCCGTCGAGTTTGCCTTGTTCAGCGAGTTCCAGCGTGCGCATATAATGGTCGCCCGCTTCAAGCTGCAAAACGTAGTGATGCAGAATGACGAGCGGAACGCCCGGAATCGAGCCGGTCAGCAAATCTTCCAGCGCAGGCTCGGTCGCGCCGCTTACCGAAACGGTACAGCCGTCGCAGCTCATTCCCGCCAGCCAAAAGACATAAACTTTTTCCAGCGGTCCGAGGCTTAATTGGGTTTTGCCCTGAGAGGCGCAAATGTCTTCAACCAGTTCTTCCATCGTGCGCCGCCCGACATTGCCGACTTGATCAGGCAAACTTGCTGTCGAAGATATATGTTGCTTATGACTTCCGGCTTCGCCGACATGTTTTTCCGGTATTTCGCCCATAATGTTTTCCTCAATCGTTTTTTCAATTGCCACTAGCTTTAGCTAGTGGAAAGAAATACTGAAATCAAGCGGCTTTAGCCGAATACAATCAAAAAGAATTTTCAGCTTTGCTTTAGCTAAAGCTATTCGGATTTTATTTTTTTGATTTTGGCTAAAGCCATTGTCATTTCCTTAAACCTCAACCACTAGCTAAAGCTAGTGGCAACTTATAAATGTCAACACAAATAAAAACTTAAATTGCTATCGCTTCAACAACGCTTCACCGACTGTGCCGACATTTTTATCTGCGTTCGTAAAATGCGCGGCGACTGATTCAAGCCCGCCCGCAAGCGCGCTCAATCCGCCGTTTAATGTTTCGACTCCGCCGAGCATCTCTGTTTCCTTTTCAATCGCCCGCACACCGTAGTTGATTTGTTCAAGGCTGCGGCGAATGGATTGCAGCGTGCGTAAAATTATAAAAAGCGCGACGACCAAAGCTGTCAGCAAAATTGCCCCGAGCAGCGCGGTAAAAATCGTCAATAACAGTTCCATTTTATAAACTCCTTTCTCTGAGAGCCTTTTCAACTCCCTGCAATTTTTGCTTGATTGAAGCCGCGCCTGTTTCAATCGCCATCGCCGCGCTAAGAATTTTACCCGCAACGCCTTTTGTCGCTTCAAGCCCGGAAATCAAAGCCGTATTCCGCTGAATACCGTGCGACGCGGTAAGCGTCGTCATAGCAAGTTTAATAATGTCTTTTTCGGTGCGCACAATCATAAAGACGAGCTTCAATATCCAAAGCGTCAAAATGAGCGCAACGACCAGCGTAACCGACCAGACGATAATAATTGCTGTTTCCATAGCTTTTTCTCCTTAACGAACTTGCGAACCGATTCCCAAACGTCCGGCGGTTGCGCCCAAACTTTCATTCGTTTCAAACAAATGCTCGTCAACCGCTTTCAATCCTTCGCCGACACTCACCAATCCGCCGTTGATTGTTTCCAGATGATTTTCTAACGGCGCGGTATTATTTTGCGCTTGAGCCAGCACGTCACGGACTGCCGCGAGCGCCGTACCGATG
>MWZA01000196.1 GCA_002050455.1 Acidobacteria bacterium 5-1
TTATCAGAGAACACCGACTACTAAAATAAAGATAAGAAAAAACAGCAGAACGCCGATTAAAATTAAAAGAATTTTTACCGAAACTTTGGAATCCTTTTTTTCAGGAACAATTGGCAGCACCGGTTTCTCAAGAACAATCGGCTGGACAGGCGGTTTTGGCGATTGTTCTCCAAGGATTTCAGAAAGATTGATGTTTAAGTTCGTCCTTGTCTGCCTTTCAACAGCTGCCGCCGCTTCAGGTGAAAGATTCATATCTTTCAGCATTTGCTTGTATGAATCATCGTCCAACCGGAAAGTTTGACTCATTCCCTTTATTTCGTTTGATTCTTGCCGTTGTTCTTCCGGTTCTGTCGGATTGCCGCACTCAGGACAAAAAGCCTTGGTTTCGTCAATCATTGTGTTACAAACCAAGCATTGTTTCTGTTCCATAAAGTCAAGAAATATCTATTAAGCCGCAGCAATTCTTATAAAACTTAAGATGATTTATGACAAGTGGTGCAATCGGTTGTTGTCGCAAATCCGGGTTTCTTTTTCACTTCAGGACGTAATTTTGCCGCTTGGTCGTGACAAGTATTGCAATTGATGTGATAGGCAAGTTCGTTATTAAGTTCCTTACCGCCAGCACCGACCGGCATTTCCTTGCCATCCGGAACGCTTCCTTCCTGAAAATGACAAGCCCGGCATTCCGTAACTTTTTTGTCCGACGCTTTCCAAGTTTCAAATGTTAAAACAACGTCCCTTTCGGAAGTTACCAACGGTGGTTTCAAATTAGCCTTCGGCTGGTCGGTGTGGTGACATTCAACACAGCCGATAGCGGATTTCCCGTCAGGACTGTAATTTTGAAAGGCGTGGGTATTATGGTTAAACGCGACTTCGCCATATTCGGAAAGGCTGTCTTTTGCCAGCGTGAATTCCTTCTTCATTGTCTTATCGGATTGCTTAGAAGCAGTGGTTGCCGAAGGACTCGCCGGCTTCGCCGTATTAACATTTGAATTGGCATTGACAGGAGGCGTTGGAGAAAAACCGGATAGTTCCGCCGTTGAAAGAGATTTATTGCCGGAAACAGCACATCCGTTTATCGAAACTGCAATACCAGCAAAAACAAAAATTATAACAATTATTAACTTTGAAAGATCTTTCATATATTCTCCTAAAATAGCAATTTGTTTAACTAAAATTTTACTCTCTTTCCATGTCATTTAATTTAACACATTCAAAATAAAATAGACAAGTTTTTTTTGCCCAATTTTATCTTTGCGGAACTTGGTTAAAATTTTGTCCTAAATGACAGCGTTGACAATTAGCAAAATCTCTTTCGCCAAAGGCAATTTTGTCGTTATGACAACTCATACAACTCATTTCACCGCCGCCGTAAGTGTGCATTCCGACGACCGGCGATGCGACCTGCTGGCGTTGCGGAGCGTTGGCTCTAACAGTATGACAATTCGTACAGTTTAATTGTTGATGTTTTGCGTGGCTAAAACTTGTATTAAAAGTTGCCGATGTAGTCGGTGTTCTCTGATAATTTGCGATTGAATGACAGGTGTTGCAATTTCCCAAATTTTGACCTTCGACGACTAAATCGGGCGTGTGGCAAGTGTAACAAGTGCTGTGCGAATCAATTCCGGCGGGAATTGACAACGCCACGCCGCCGCGCAGTGGTTTATGACAAGTAGCGCAGCCTTCGACCGGACGCGCGCCCGGCTTTAGGTGAGCAGCATGGTCAAACTTCATATTAAAACTTTCGTTGAATTGAGCCGGAAAATCACGCATCGGCGCGGGAGCATCTTTAACATTTGAATGACAGACTGCGCACATCGGAGAATTTTCAGTTACAAACTGCTCAAAATGACAGTTGATGCACGAAGCGTGTCCCGCATATTTGGGATTAATCGAATTGTCCTCGCGTTTATGACATTCAGCGCAGTCAAGATTCAAATGTTCTTTTACCGAATGCGAAAACACGGCATATTGCGCCGGATTGTCGCCGTGGTTTTTCGCCAATATCAAATCGTTTGGATTAATTACGGCATCGCCGGTATCTGAAACCGAAACTTTTTCGGGTTCAGTATTTTTTGAGCAATTCGAGAAAAAAATAATCGGTAATAACAACAAAAATATCAGACAAGGCAATAATTTAGCGCGTTGCCACGCAGCATTTTTGGTGCTTATTTTTGAAGGATTACTTTTCACTTTATTTCTCGTGACTCGGCGGAACTTGATAATTCCCGATTGGCGAAGTATGACAATAGGCACACTCGAAAACAGCTTCTTTTTTTGCCAAGCTCTCGGAGCGCCTTGTTAATTCGTCTTTTAATTGGTTTGCATGACACGAACTCGTGCTGCAAGTCAGAATCGGGACATCGGCATCCGTGAGCAGGCGCAAATCGGAAACCTGCGTGATTCTGATATGACAAGTCGTACAATCCTTGTTGCGATGATTTTTGTCCTCATGATTAAACTTCAGCGAATAACGGCTGATTGTTTTGGAATCAAAATGTTCACCCGTCAACCGATGGCAGCTTGCACATTCGGTTCTCGTCGGGCGTTGACCTTGATAATGACAATTAAAGCAAGAGGCGTGATTTTGCGGCGAGTTTTTGAAAAATTCAGCCTGCGGCTTAAACGGGTCGCTGTGCGCCGAAGCAACTAAATTTAAGAAACGCTCCGGTTTTCGAGGTTTAGTCTTCGGCAGTATTTCGGGTGTAACGTGACAAATCGCACAATTGTTAAATTTCGGTTTTTCGTCCTTTTTCTCATCATCCAAATTAAAACTTGCATTAACAAAATGGGCAATAGCAATCGGTTGCTTTGTATTTAAAGCGATAATGTCTTGATGAAGATTGTGCGGGAAAATAGTTTCAAATTCGCCTTTGCGCTTATCGAGCGGAAATTTGAAACGTGCTTTCCCGCGCGGCGAAACGACAACGTGGCAAATCGTGCAGATTGATGGTTTTGGACCGTCAAAAAACTGTGCCCGATGACAGTTGATACACGAAGCGTGTCCCGGATAATCGGCGACATCGGGATACTTTCGTGCGCTTGCCCAATTCGGTGTCGGAATCTGGTGACAGGAATTGCAGTTTTTTCGATGTTCTTTGGTTCGATGAGAAAAATTCGAGTAATCTTTCGCCGGAACAATCGGAAACAAACTGATAATTATCAGCAAAACAATCGCCGATTTAGTGATAAAAACCTGTAATAAGTTGTGCTTCATTTACCAATCTCACTACATTGTCCAATTTTGCAATCCTTTAAATCTTTTATAAATACTTCACAGTTTTTAGTTTTTTTCTCAGGCAGTTTAAGTGTAACCTGTTTGTCCGCGCCGACCTCAACTTCGCAAGCCCACGCATAACTTTTATTGCCGATTTCCAATGGCAAAAGGTTGGACACCGTAAAAGTTTCCTTTTTACTTTCGCCCTTAAAATTAAGTGGTATATCAATAAATAACGCCGAACCGAGAATGCTGTCAGTCATCAACGCTTGAATCGGTTTTGTTTCGGCGCGAAGATTTTTGAGTTCAAGTTTTTGCTGGCGATAAAAACCATCGCGCATCGCTGCCGGCAGATTTGTTGTAATCCATTGGCGGGCAATTTCCCGGCGTTTGCCAAATTGACGTAATCCTTTGTTATAGGCGGTCAGAAATTCCGGCACAGCGTTGATGTCAGTAAGGGAAATCTCGCGGCAATACGGAGATTCGCAATTGTAATTCTCAGTTTTTAGCCAGCACATAAATTGCGGGCTGACCTTCAAACTTTGATAATAACAATCACGCGACAGAATTTCGGCATTTTTTAATCGTTCAACTAATGCTTCATTTTCTTTTAACCCGCCGCGAAGTAAAAAAAATCTTTTACGGTCAAGAACTTTTTTCTCTCCGTCCAGTTTGAGTTGTCCGACTAACTTGATTGAACCAATCGCAGGCGAAGGCGTATCCTGTGCAAAAGCGAAAAAAGCAATGCACAAATTACAGGCGATTGAAACCGCGAGAATTGTAAGCACTTTTTGCTTCATCATTTGTTTTACCTTCTAAAGAGTCGGACGAGTCGGAAACTTAAGAAACGGCAGACGCGTGTTGCGAATAACCAATCGGTCGGAGCGGATATCGACGGGCGGCGCGAAACTGTTTGCACCACCTGCGGCAATAAAATCGTCCTGGTCAATTCCATCGCCGCTGATTCCGATTCCGCCAACCAAAACACCGTTCCTGTAGAGCGGAATTCCACCCGCAAAAATTTGAATGCCGTTTTTTAATTCGGAAATCGCTGTGCAGGTACACATACCGATTTTGATACTGCGTTTTGATGCTGAACACATCATCGGCGGAGAAAGCAATGCTGCTTTTATCAAGTCTAATTGTAATCCGACATTAAACGGACTCCAATTTTCAATTGGCGTGCTGAAAGGTCCGGGAGCGGTGCCGTTAATTCCATCTGGGAAAAACGGACGATGCAAAAACCCGAAGCCGCGGTCGCTGAAAGCTGTTGCACCATTTAGCCCGATACTGTCAGCAGTGGCACGGCTGACAAAATTTCCAAAGCCCGCCGTCGAAAGTTTTACCGCCGCATCCGGTCTTGACATAAAAACTGAGGTTCGCGCCTTTTGAACGGCAACATCATAACCGAAAACAGGGGCTTGCTGTTGTCTGAAAATTCCCAGTACCTTTCCGTCTACATCAACCACCGCCATTGTTACCCGCGCATTACTGCCGAGCGGTTGTCTGATTCCTGCCCGCGTGTTGTTGGCAGTTCTGGCGGCATCACCCAAAATTTGAGTTACTTCCGCCGCAGATAAATTCGAGCCGCCGATGATTGGAAAACGATTACTTGTTTCTCCCGGCACGCCGTTTAAGACAGCCGGAGTAAATGCTGAAGGCTGTGTCGGGCGTATCATCCTCGTAACCATACCGGGCAAATTCGAAAAGGGAATCTGCGCCGGAGCGAGCGGAGTCGGAACATTGGAATACGGGAATCGGATGCCGACTACCAAGATGTTGTCGGCACGTATCAAAGCGGGCGGTTCATAACCGCGCGAAGCCGAAACAGCAATTATTTCTTCAAACGGCTGGTCATTGTCATAAGGTTCGCGGTCAACCGTATAAAGTCCGTCGCCTTCGATGCCCACGCCACCGACAGCCTTTCCGTTTTTATAAAGCGGAATTCCGCCGGGATCTCCCGAAAGACCAAGCGGCAAACCTGCAACAGCGACATCGGAACACGCTAGAGAAGAAAACTGAACACCGTAAAGCGGACCGCCTTCACGAAAATCAATTGTCGGCGGAAAATGTTCTTGAATAATAAAACCGGCGGTGCGCGTGGTAAAAGCATTGCCATCTGTTCCAAAAAGAGAGGCGGTTCCGGCTTTTGAAATTGCCGCAAAGGTTGCCGGAACACTAACGCCTTCGAGTCCCTGACCGTTTGCGCCGACACTGCGAATTTGCGTCGACATCGGTGCGCCGGTCATTACAAAAATGCCGACGACATTTCCTTCGTGGTCGGTAACCGCGACCGTAACTTTCTGATTTAGGGAAACCGAAGCAGAAACGGCTTGGGCAATAACAGTTTGGACATCAGAAACCGTCAAAAACTCCTGCGCCTTACCTGAAACTGCGCCGCAAAGCAAACAAACTGCACAAAAAAACGAACAAAAAAGGTTTCGATATAACACTAGTTCCGTAATTTTCACAATTTTCTCCCAGAAATGTTTTAACTCAGTAACCAGTAGCCAAAATATTAATTTTAATTCATACACTTAATCGATAATTTAGTCAACAAAATTTATTAAGTCAACGACATTTCTTTCAACGAATTTTATAAACAATTTTTCCGCCAACAATTGTTGCAACCACCGCGCCTGTAAATTTCCAATTATTAAATGGTGAATTGCGCGATTTTGATTTGCTTTTACTAACTTTATAAGTCCATTCCAGTTCAGGGTCGAGAATTGTAACATCAGCAATTGAACCGGCTTTTAATGTTCCTCGATTTTCTAGACGGAAAATCCTTGCCGGATTTGCCGAGCAGAGTTCGACAAATTTGACCAAATCAATAATTCCTTTGTGAATTAATTCGTTAAAAGCCAAACCGACAGCCGTTTCGAGTCCGGTAATACCAAATGGCGCACGGTCATATTCGAGTGCTTTTTCATCCGAATGATGCGGCGCGTGGTCGGTGGCAATCGCGTCAATCGTGCCGTCTTTGATGGCTTCTAAAATCGCTTCGAGATGTTCTTCGCCTCTGAGCGGCGGCGACATTTTTGTATTTGTGTCGTAACCTTCGACGGCTTTGTCGGTCAGTGTAAAATGATGCGGCGTAACTTCGCAGGTTACGTTTATATTTTCATTTTTGGCGCGGCGGACAATCTCAATCGCGCCTTTTGTCGAAATATGCGCGATGTGAACGTGCGCTCCGGTTTCCTTCGCCAAAATTATATCGCGCACCGCGTCCAAATCTTCCGCCAAAGCAGGCATTCCTTTGAGTCCAAGCAGAAGCGAAATTTTTCCTTCGTGCATCACGCCGCCGCTTGACAAGGATTTGTCTTCGCAATGGTCAACCACCGGCAAATCAAAATCCTTGGCGTATTCCATCGCGCGGCGCATCATTCCCGCACTCGGCACAGGTCGCCCGTCGTCGGACACGGCAACCGCACCCGCCGCCTTCATCTCGCCCATTTCCGCTAATTCGTTTCCATTTGATTCCTTTGTAATCGCGCCGACGGGAAAAACATTCGCTAAATTCGCACGCTCGGCTTGCTCAATCATATAGCGCGTAATTGCCGCATTATCGTTAACCGGATTCGTGTTCGGCATCGGGCAAACGCTCGTCCAGCCGCCCGCCACCGCCGCTGTGCAGCCGGTTGCGATTGTTTCCTTATGTTCCTGTCCCGGCTCGCGCAGATGAACGTGCAAATCAATAAATCCGGGCGCGACAATCAAACCCGTCGCATCAAAAACTTCCGCATCTTCCGGCGCAGATTCGTTTTGATTTAACCAAGCAACGACTTTTCCGTCTTCGATTAAAAGATTCTTTCCGCTGTTTTGATTTTCTGTCGGGTCAATCAAATGACCGCCCGTGATTAAAAGTTTCATATTATCAAGATGTTTAGAGAATAATCAGCAAGGACTCCAATCATGTATTTTCTTCCAATGGCGGGCGATTTGCGTCGTGTATTCTTCATTCAAAATAGGATAAAAAATCAGTTGTTCAGGAAGGCGCGGCGGAAAAGCCGTAAAACTGCTTACTTCGATTAAAGCTAATTCTTTTGCACCGACAGGATGATATAAAATGGCAGTTTTCTTGCTCATTTCTAATTCATCTGTAAATTTTTTTCTTTCAATCTTTCCGCTAATGCGTCAAGAAAATCATCATCTTGTAGTAATTTCTTCGCCGTCGCGTCAATTTCGGCTTTTTCCTGTCGTAAATCGCGTTCCATAATTGCGCGGAGTTCATTGTTGATTTGCGTTTGATAAGGCGCGGAATGCGGACTTTCGGCGCGTCTGCGAAAATGGTGAACTATCTCGGCATCAAGACAAATGTTTATCCGAATTTTAGCGTCTTTGCGGCTGATAACCTTTTCGGGCGAAACTCGTTTAAAAACGTGCTTACCGGGTTTGAGAATCGCATCTTCATCAATTCCTTTCGCCTTCATTTCCGCATATTTTTCTTCGGTTACTTCCAATATCACTTCTTTACTTTCCATATCTTTCTTCCCAATAAGCCTTTTCTTCGTCCGTTTCGGCAAATCTGGCTGATATTATTCGGTAAATATCGGCATCTTTGCCGCGCATTGTATAAACGACGAGCAAAACTTTATCTTTACCTAAACCAAGTCGGATAAACCTTTGTTCGTCAATTGTTGAATGTCCATAGTCAAATTGTTCAAGCGCGAAAAAATCTTCAAAAACCAAAGTTGCTTCTTCAAATGAAACTTTATGATTTTTCAGATTTATTTTAGCTTTGTTTCTGTCCCAATCAAAAATCATAGAACATACACATAAATATACGTCAATAAAGATGATTTTAGAAGAAACTATTCGCCAATCGGCGTTCCGCCCGTCGCTAAATACAAAACCGCCATTCGCACGGCGACACCGTATTTTACTTGGTCTAAAATCAAACTGCGCGAGCTGTCTGCCACGTCCGAAGCGATTTCGATGCCGCGATTCATCGGTCCCGGATGAAGAACAATTGCATCGGATTCTGCCAGATTTAATCTCTCCTGCGTCAACCCGTAATGAATCGCGTATTCTCGAAGCGTCGGGAAAAAAGCCGAATCTTGTCTTTCTTTTTGAATCCGCAAAATCATCACGACATCCGCGCCTTCGATTGCTTTTTCAACATTTGTCGCAACCAGTAAATCTTTTTCAACGAAATGCTGAAAATCGTTTGGCACAAGCGTTTTTGGACCTGAAACTCTGACGGACGCGCCGAGTTTTGTTAAAAGATGAATATTTGAACGCGCGACGCGGCTGTGCAGAATATCGCCGATAATTGCCACTTGCAAGCCTCTAATCTTTTTCTTATGCTCGCGGATTGTCATTGCGTCCAAAAGAGCTTGAGTCGGATGTTCGTTTGCGCCGTCGCCTGCATTGATAACCGCCGCTTTGCTGACTTTGGCGAGTTGGTGCGGAACGCCCGCGCTTGAATGGCGAACGACGATTGCATCGGGCGACATGGCATCGAGAGTCAACGCCGTATCAATCAAAGTTTCGCCTTTTGAAAGACTTGAAGATGAAACGCTGATGTTCACGGCATCGGCGGAAAGACGTTTGGCGGCGAGTTCAAAAGATGTGCGCGTGCGCGTCGAAGCCTCAAAAAAAAGATTGATAACGGTTTTTCCGCGCAGAGTCGGAACTTTTTTTATCTCACGCTCGCCAATCTCGCGGAAATTTTCAGCAGTATCTAAAATACCGACAATCTCTTTGGCGGAAAGATGGCGGATTCCCAAAAGGTCGCGGCGGCGAAATGGTTTATTCATTTCTTTTTACAAAAAAGCAAGGCATTTAACCTCGCTTTGAAACTGAAATCAATGTCTGTGCGACAATCGGCGGAACTTGAAGCGGGCAAAACATCTTGGCATCGTAAAGATAATCTTCGCCGTCTTCGTCAATCATACGCAAACTGCCGATTTTTTCGGCTTCTTCGTCGGGAATAATTTGATAAAGTTTGCCGATTTCGAGCGATGCGGCATAACCTTTATTATTCAAACAGACTACAAATTTCGGTTCTTTCATAAATTTAATCTAAAATAATTCCAAACTTTACGGCTTCTCGTAAATCCAGACAGCTTCGTCGTCGTCATATTCTTTGAGCATTACTTTGATAATCTCGCTCTTCTTGGTCGGCACGACTTTGCCGACAAAATCGGCTTGAATCGGCAATTCGCGGTGTTCTTTTCCTCTATCAATCAAAACCGCAAGCTGCACTTTGCGCGGTCGCCCGAAATCCATCAATTGGTCGAGCGCGGCGCGAACCGTTCTGCCCGTGTAAAGCACGTCGTCAACCAAAATGATATTTTTATTTTCTATATCAATGTCTAATTCCGTGCGATTAACAATCGGATTTGCGCCGACGGTTGATAAATCATCGCGGTAAAGCGTGATGTCAATTATGCCGTAAAGCGGTTTTTCGTCTTCCAAATCTTTGATTTTCTCTACAATTCTTTCCGCCAGCGGCACGCCGCGCCGTCTGATTCCAACAATATACAAATCTTTCGCGCCTTGATTTTCTTCGACAATTTCCGACGCTAATCTTGATAAAGCTCGCTTGATTCGCGCCGCGTCCATAATCCGTGATTTTTCAACTAAACCGTATTCATCTGCCATATCTGTTGGCAAATCGTAGCATTACACGGTTCAAAGTTCAAAGTGAACGGTTCAAAGT
>MWZA01000129.1 GCA_002050455.1 Acidobacteria bacterium 5-1
GAGAAGTTTCCGACAAAAGTTTGAGCGTCTTTAGTGTTTCTTCGCTTAGATTATTTTCAGCATCGGATTTTTCCAACGACGAAAAAATCGGTTTGAGCGTTTTAGTCGTTGGGCATTGTCCGTCGTCAACTGTCGTTTGGATTTTATTTTGTTTTTTGTTTTCAATCTTTGTGTCTGCGCGTTTCTGTGGTTGAAAATTAGTTTCGCCAAAAACACGCAAAAAAATCCGATTAACATTACTGCTGTGAGTTTTTAGAGTATGTTCAAATTCTTCCAAATCACCAAAATTCATTCGTTTTGCCAGCAAAGAACGCTTGGCGATTTCATCTGGAACGAGATGTGTTTGCAAGCCGTTTTCCATCTGCAAGCGATGTTCCAAGCGGCGCAGGAAGTCATATGCTTCAAAAAGTTCTGTCAATTCGGTTTCGGTTAATAATGTTCGGTCAGCAAGCCGCGACAGACTTATCAAAGTATGCGGCACGCGCAGCCATCGGTCTCGTCCGCCGTAAGCAAGTTGCAGAGCTTGCGCGATAAATTCGATTTCGCGGATGCCGCCTGTGCCGAGCTTGACGTTAAAGCCTTTGTCCGACGTTTTTTCCAGATTTATTTTTTCTTTAGAAAGACGGACGTTTTGCAGAGCGTTTTCCACTGTTTCGTCAACCGAAAAAACGCTCGATTTAATTTTCTCAAAAAAATCAAGAAAAACTTTCGCGGCACCGGCACAAGCGCGAGAACGAATCAAAACTTGGCGTTCCCAACTCTGCGCCGATTCTTTGTAATAATTGACAGCTTCTTTCAGAGAAATAGCCAACGCGCCGACGCGCCCGTGCGGGCGAAGGCGCAAATCTACGCGATACGCCGCGCCTTCGCCCGAAAGTCCGCCGACGAGTTTGGTAACAAATTCGGCAAGTTTTACAAAGTATTCGCGGTTAGTTATCGCACTGCGCGAACCTTGTCCCGAAGTCGCGCCGTCGTTTGAATAGAGAAAAAGCAAATCAATGTCGGAGGCGTAATTGAGTTCGTTCGAGCCAAGTTTTCCCAAGGCAACGATGCAGAATTGCGCTTGTTTGGCGCGTGCCTTTTCGTCAATCTCAAGCGGAATGCCGTAACGATTGTCGAGTTCTTGCTGCGAAAGACGCAGAGCATATTCCAAAATCGCATCAGCCAAATTTGAAATTTCTTCGGTTATTTCGGCGATTGTGCCGAGATTGCGAATGTCGCGCAGATAAATCCGCAGAAGTTCGCGGCGGCGAAAACGCGCCAGCAAAATATTCGGTTCGACACTCGAATTGGTCAGCGCAAACCGCGCCAGAGATTCGAGAATTTCATCTTTGCCGCGCACTTTGGCGGAAATTCGCTGGCGGTTGAGCCACGAAATATAGTCTGGATTTTGCAAAATTGTTGTCGCCAATAAAGGACTAAAAGCGGCAAGCGTTAAAACATCGGAAAGCAACCCTTCGTTTTTGAGAAGTTTTATTGCGCCCGCCGGAAACTTTTCCGCCAATTGCGAGTAAAAATGCCGTGCGCTTTGCGCGTCGGGCAGATTTTCTACAAGAGATTCGATTTTTTCGGGCGATGACATATTTACAACACTTTCTCAAAAGTCGGGAATTTGGCAGCCAAACTATAAACTATAAGCTATAAATTATAAACTGATTTGCCAAGACAGATGGTTTTTTGCAAATGAAGATTTCCGAATTAAATTATTAACTATTAAATGAATTACAAAGAAAATCAATTTTTCAAACACGGTAAATTTGACTTTACAAAGGTTTCATTCTACCTTTCAATTTGAAATATTTCCTGCAACATTTTAATCGAATTAATCAAAATCAGAGGAGAAATATGAGCAAAGCAGAATCAGCCGACTTAATTTTAAAACTTTATGAAACGCGGCGCGAGTCCGTAATGCGCGAAGCACGAAATTGGATGAGCGGATTTACGCCCGAAAGCGCGGAAGATTTGATGAAAACGATGCTTAACGAACAAGCAAGCACCTATTTCCGTATGGTTACGAGCTATTGGGATATGGCAGCTTCGTTTGTTAATTATGGCGCGATTGACGAAGAAATGTTCAATGACGCAAACGGCGAGCATATTTTTATATTTTCCAAGATTGAGCCGTTTTTGGAAGAAATTCGCCAAACAACCGACAATCCAAATTATTTGGGAAATCTCGAAAAATTGGTGATGAAAATGCCCAATGCGAAAGAAATGCTTGCCAAAAGGCGCGAAATGATGAAGCGTTGGACAGAGGCGCGAAAAGAGGCGGCGGCAACTACGCAAGTTTAGTTTCAAGTTCCAAATCCAAAGTTTTGCTCTCCCTCAACCGGACTTTGGATTTCGGACTTTGGACTTATGAAAATAACATCCGCCGAATTTACGAAAAGCGCGTTTAACCAAAGTCATTGGACAACCGACGGTTTGCCGGAAATCGCCTTTCTCGGACGCTCGAACGTCGGAAAGTCAAGTTTGTTAAATTCGCTTTTGCAAAGAAAGGGCTTGGCACGCACTTCTAACACGCCGGGCAGAACGCAGAGCATCAATTTTTTTCTCGTCAACCAAGCGTTTTATTTTGTAGATTTGCCCGGCTATGGTTATGCCAAAGTTTCTAAAACAATGCGAGCCGATTGGGGCAAAATGGCGGAAGAATATCTTGCCAACCGCCGCGAGCTTGTGTTATCAATACATCTGGTAGATTCGCGTCATCAGCCGACGATGCTTGACAGACAACTTCACCAATGGCTTGTTTATCACGGGCAAAATCACATTGTTGTCGCTACCAAAGCCGATAAATTATCCAGCAATAAATTAAATAAAAGTTTGCAGGAGATAGAAAATGCTCTGCCCGAAAGCGAAATAATCGCTTATTCCGCGCTGACCGGAAAGGGGAAAGATGCGCTTTGGCGTGAAATCGGTAACGCGCTCGAAAAAAAATAAAATAACAGTTGATTTATTCAAATAAATATAGTAATAATTAAGTATTCCCAAAACTCAGGGTTTTTGAAAAGGCTTTCGGGCTTGTTTTCAGCAGCATCACAACGGAATATTCCATACAATCTTTTCCAAGAGTTTAGTATTTCAAACGATATATCAAGTCTTAATTCGTGCCTATTATTTAACTCTAAAATCTTGGTGGAACTACAAAAACTTTCCAACACGGCAAACGGATAAAAACATGGCAACCAAAACAACACAAACGAAAAAGGTAAAAGTAAGTAAAGCCGAAGAAAACGGTTTTGAAAAAGAAACCGACGAGGCGGAAGAAAAGCAAACTGCAAAAGTTAAAGTTTCCAAACCTGACGAAACAGAAAAAGACGGCAATGGAAACGTTTCTGCAAAGGACGAAACTTTAGATTTGGCGGAACTGAAAGATAAGTCAATTTCCGAATTGACGCATATCGCCAAGGAAATGGGTGTGGAAGGCGCGTCGGGAATGCGAAAGCAGGAACTTATCTTCAAAGTTCTCGCTGCGCAAACCGAAAAAAGCGGGCTGATTTTCTCAGAGGGCGTTTTGGAAACTTTGCCGGACGGTTTCGGCTTTCTCCGCGCTCCTGAATACAATTATTTGCCCGGTCCCGACGATATTTACGTCAGCCCGTCGCAGATTCGCAAATTCGATTTACGCACCGGCGATACCGTTTCGGGACAAATTCGTCCACCCAAAGAAGGCGAACGTTATTTCGCGCTGATAAAAGTCGAAGCAATTAACTTTGAGCAGCCGGAACACTCGCGTGAGAAAATCTTTTTTGACAATCTCACGCCGCTTTACCCTGACGAACAGCTCAAGATGGAAACCGAGCCGGATAAAGTTTCGGCGCGGGTCATTGACCTTGTAACTCCTATCGGCAAAGGACAGCGCGCCTTAATTGTCGCACCGCCGCGGACGGGTAAAACAATGCTTCTGCAAACGATGGCTAATTCAATTACGCAAAATCATCCTGAAGTTACGCTGATTGTTCTGCTGATTGATGAACGCCCCGAAGAAGTTACCGATATGCAGCGTTCGGTCAAAGGCGAAGTTATTTCATCAACCTTTGACGAACCGCCGACGCGCCACGTGCAGGTCGCCGATATGGTTATCGAAAAAGCAAAACGCCTTGTCGAACACAAACGCGACGTGGTGATTCTGCTTGATTCGATAACCAGATTAGCCCGCGCACACAACGCGGTTGTGCCGCCTTCGGGCAAAATTCTTTCCGGCGGTATTGATTCCAACGCGCTGCAGCGTCCGAAACGCTTTTTCGGTGCAGCGCGAAACATCGAAGAAGGCGGAAGTCTGACGATTATTGCGACCGCGCTTATTGACACGGGTTCGAGAATGGACGACGTTATCTTTGAAGAATTCAAAGGCACGGGTAACAGCGAAATTCATCTCGACCGACGTTTGAGTGATAAACGTCTCTTCCCGTCTATTGATTTGCAACGCTCCGGCACGCGCAAAGAAGAACTTCTCCTCAGCCCCGAAGATTTGAATCGTGTTTGGGTTATGCGCCGCGTTCTCAATCCGCTTTCGCCGGTCGAACAAATGGAAGTGGTTTTGGAAAGACTGGCGAAAACCAAGTCAAATTCAGAGTTTTTGGCTTCAATGCAAAGTTAGTTTTTCGTAAATCGTAAAAATCGTAAAATATAGTAAATCGTGAATTGTAGTCTGGATTTGACGAAAACTACAATTCACGATTTACTATTTACGATTCATTTTATTTTTATGCGCGTTGCAGTTTTATCTGCGGAAGCAGTTCCGTATTCAAAAACCGGCGGTTTGGGCGATGTGGCGGGCGCGTTGCCAAAAGCGTTGCGACAAGTCGGCATTGATGCTTTTCTGATTACGCCTCTGTATCTGCAAACTAAAGGCGCGGATGTCGGACATCCGGCGATTGATGATTTAGATATTGAATGGCGCGGCGGCGTTTATCGCGCCAAAGTTTTTTACAGCGAGGCAAACGGTTCGCCGACATTTTTGATTGCCGCGCCGGAGTATTTTCACCGTTCCGCGATTTACGGCTTTTGGGAAGATTACGAGCGTTTTGCGTTTTTTAATCAAGCGTCGCTGGCTTTGATAAAGCGCGTCGGCGCACCGCCCGATATTATTCACTTAAACGATTGGCATTGCGGGTTTGCGGCGGTAAAAATTGCTCATCTGCGGTTTTGGGACTCGTATTGGCGCAACCCGCGGACAGTTTTTTCAATTCATAATCTCGCGTATCAAGGCATTTTCGACGCGGAAGAACTTTGGAAACTCGGTTTCGGCAGCGAATTTGAACGAAACGCATTTATGTTTAACGGTGCGGCTTCCGCACTCAAAGCCGGTTTAGCCGTTTCCGATATGCTTTCAGCCGTTTCGCGCACTTACGCCAAAGAAATTCAACAGCCGGAAAACGGTTACGATTTGGATTGGTTATTGCGACAGAGAAGTAATAAATTTTTCGGCATTACCAACGGTATTGATTATGATGTTTGGAATCCCGCAACCGATTCGCAATTACCCGCGCATTTTAACGCTTCGGATATTCACGGAAAACGGATGTGCAAACGCGCTCTTTTAGATAAATTTTTCTTGCCGATAGATTTGGAACGTCCGATTTTTGCCAGCATAACGCGCTTAACCGCGCAGAAAGGTTTTGAACTGATTCAGCAAGTCGCGGCTGAACTTCTTGCGACAGGCGCATATTTCATCGCGCTCGGGTCGGGCGATAAAAGTTACGAAGATTTTTTGCAGAAATTAAGAGATTACGCGCCGCGTCAGGTCGGAATTTTTAAAGGCTACAACGAGGATTTGGCGCATTTAATTGAAGCGGGTGCGGATATGTTTTTGATGCCGTCAAAGTTCGAGCCGTGCGGATTAAATCAAATGTACTCTTTGCGTTACGGAACTGTCCCGATTGTCCGCGCCGTCGGCGGTCTGGAAGATACGGTGCAGAATTTCGATGTTGTGCGCGGAAAGGGAAACGGCTATAAGTTCAGAGAACTTAGCTCCGACAAGTTTTTGGAAAAAATTTACGAAGCCTTATTTGCTTATTATGAGCCGGAAACGTGGCGCAAGATTCAATGGAACGGGATGACCGAAGATAATTCTTGGGAAAACGCGGCGCGAAATTATGTTGCGCTTTATCAAATGACAAAATCGTAAATAGTAAATCGTAAATTGGAATCGTAAGTTTTCTCTATTTACGATTCATGACCGGAATGTTTAGCTATCAGATAGATGATGAATTAAAATTAGCTCTTCCGACCGAGCGCGATGCTGAAGAAATTTATGCCGTTGTGCGCGAAAATCTGGAGCAGTTAAAACTTTGGATGCCGTGGGCGACGGACGATTATTCGATTGAGTCAGCACGGGAGTTTATAAAGTCTAGTCTAACGGAATTTGCCGAAAACGGAAGTTTTAGCGCAGATGTCCTTTGGAATAAAAAGATTGTTGGAACAATGGGTTTTCATCATCTCGATTTGACGAATAAATCAATCCAAATTGGTTATTGGCTGGCAAAGGAAGCACAGGGAAAAGGGATGATTACAAGATGCTGCCGTGTTCTTATCAATTATGCTTTTAATGATTTAGCTTTGAATCGTGTGCAGATAAACTGTAATATCGAAAACGTCAAAAGCCGCGCCATTCCTGAAAGACTCGGTTTTCAACTCGAAGGTATTCTGCGGCGAGTAGAGTGGCTCAACGGCGAATTTCGTGATTGGGCGGTTTATGCAATGCTGGCAGAAGAATGGAAAAATTTAGAAAGCTGATGAGCAGTTTGAAAAACACAGTCAAAAAAATTATTCCGTCTTCGCTTATTGAGTGGTGGACACGAAAAATCTCTGCCAAAAAGCAACAAAAATTCGGCAAAAAATCAGTTGCGGAAACCTTTGGCGAAATCTATGAAAAAAATGTCTGGGGCGGAAAATCGGGCGAATTTTATTCGGGCGATGGTTCAACCGGAAAGTTTTCTGAAAAATATGCGGAAACGATTAGGAAATTTATTGCCGAAAACGACGTAAAGCGAGTTGTTGATTTAGGCTGCGGCGATTTTCGCGTCGCGTCAAAATTTGTATCCGATGATTTTCATTATACAGGCTGCGATGTCGTGTTTTCGTTGGTCAAGCATCTGAACGAAAAATACAAAAGCGAAACGGTTGAATTTCGGTGCGTGAACATTGTCGAAGACGAATTGCCCGAAGGCGATTTATGTTTGATTCGGCAGGTTTTACAGCATTTATCAAATGCGGAAATCGCAAAAGTTTTGCAAAATGCCCGAAAATATAAATATTTGATTGTTACCGAGCATTTTCCGAGTCCGCAAACCGAAATTATACCAAATCTAGATATTCCGCACGGACCTGACGTGCGTGTGCGTTATAATTCGGCAGTTATATTGGATAAACCGCCGATTAATCTGCAGAATGTGCAGATTTTGTTGGATGTTGAAGCGGAAGAAGGAACAAGAATAAAAACTTTTTTAGTGAGCAGTGAGCGGTAAGCGGTGAGCAAAAATCTGCTGCTGACTACTGACTACTGACTACTGACTACTATGATAATCGTAATTATCGGCGCACAGTGGGGCGACGAAGGAAAGGGAAAAGTTGTTGATTTGCTGGCTGATAGGTTCGATATTGTCGCCCGTTATCAAGGCGGACACAACGCCGGACATTCGGTTTATGTCGGCGAAAAAGCGTTTGTCTTGCGGCTGCTTCCGTCGGGAATTATTCACGAAGGCAAAACCTGCGTTCTCGGCAACGGAATGGTGATTGACCCGAAAGCGTTTTTTGAAGAAGTTGACCAAATGCAGGAGCAGGGAATTTCGGTTACGCCGGAACGCTTAAAAGTTTCTTCCCGCGCCCATTTGATTATGCCGTATCATCGCGCTTTGGATCATACGAGCGAAGAACGACTGGGCAATGAAAAAATCGGCACAACCTTACGCGGCATCGGTCCCGCGTATGAAGACAAAGCCGGACGGCGCGGCATTCGCGTGTCGGACGCGCTTGTTCCCGAACTTTTAAAATCACGAATCGAAAGAAATCTAGCGGAAGCCAATCGCGTCATCGTTTTATTCGGCAGACCGCCGCTTTATGCTGATGAGATTTATAACGAAATTTCCGTTTTAGCCGAAAGATTGCGCCCGTTTGTTTGCGAAACTTCACATTTTTTATCCGAAGCCGGAAAAGAAAATAAAAAAATATTGCTCGAAGGCGCACAAGCGACGCTTCTCGACGTTGACCACGGAACGTATCCGTATGTTACATCGTCAAATCCGACGGCGGGCGGCGCGGCGGTCGGCGCGGGCATTCCGCCGCATCATATTTCAGGCGTTCTGGGAATTGTTAGAACTTATACAACCCGCGTCGGCGAAGGACCTTTTCCAACCGAAATGCTTGACAAGGAAGAGGATGTAGCAAATTTGATTCGCAAGCGCGGCAACGAATATGGTTCGGTAACAAAACGCCCGCGTCGCTGCGGTTGGTTTGATGCGGTGGCGACAAAATATGCGGCGCAGCTTAACGGTTTTAATTCGGTGGCACTGACAAAATTGGATGTTCTTGACGCTTTAGACGAGATAAAGGTTTGCGTCGGTTATGAAATTGACGGCGAAAAAGTTGACACATTTCCCGCCGTTTCTTTGGATTTAAGACAAATCAGACCGATTTACGAAACTCTCAAAGGTTGGAAATCGGAAACTTTGGGAATGACAAAACTCGAAGATTTGCCGACCCAAGCGCGTGAATATGTCGAATTTCTTTCAAACTCAATCGGCGTGGAAATCGGTTTAATCTCAACCGGACCCGAACGCGACCAGACAATTATTTTGCCGGATTCGGTAATGGAAAGTTGGTTTAAGTAAAATAATTGTTCTGCAAACTTGATTTTCCGCCGGTTGCTGATTAAAATCTAAAGTTTCGTTGGCTTGGCAAAAGTTGACGTTTGATTTTTCAAAACGTGGTCCGATAGCTCAGTCGGTAGAGCAAATGGCTTTTAACCATTGGGTCGAAGGTTCGAGTCCTTCTCGGATCACCATTATTTTTAATAGTTTAGGGCATCTGGAAAGATGCCCTTTTATTATTTTTTTGTGCGAGTTTTGTGCGAAACTATGAAAATATATTATTTTTGTGCCATAAATGACCCTTTTTGAGCAGGCTTTGTGGTATTTTGTCACTATTTGGGTATTATGCCGCAAGTTTGCGGTATAATAACTAGTTTGATTTATTTGCGGAAAGCATCAGAACTTTTTATGTCTAAAATTCGTAAATCCGCAAAAAACCAAGCGTCCGGTTAACCGACCGCTGTAAAGCGGTTCGGTTCAACTCCGTGTTAGGCGTCGAACTCGGCGGTCGTAATGACAGACAATCGATCATCCGCACCGATGGAGCGCTGGCGCCTCTGGCTATGCAGGCTCCTCATCGTCCCTTTAGCCGCAATGTCGGGCGGGCTCCTCTTCGTTCTTTACCGGGTTGTGGTTACAGGTCAAATAACTGCGTCCTCGAGAGGATGGGCGTCGTCAAGCAGGGTCATTTACTTCGCAAACAGCCCGGTATGGTTCTTGTTCTTTTTCCTACTGACAGTCATGTTTACTTGTTTCGTTATTTTTGTCACTGTTGTCGTGGTCAGGCTAGCTTTTAAGAAGTCCCGCCCTAGCTGATCTATATTGACCCTAGCGAAACAGACGCCTAACAACGGCATGCACCCGACCGCGAATAGCGCGGCTCTCATCGCTAGGCTTTGCC
>MWZA01000040.1 GCA_002050455.1 Acidobacteria bacterium 5-1
ATTTTTACCTTTTCGCCCAAGTCTTCAGGCGCGGTCGAAGATATAAGCAAAGTCGGTAATTGATGAAAGCGTCGTATCGAAAATGCGCGTTTGTCGTTCCAATCGGGCGGCAATTATTCTTAATTCAGCAACGCGCTCCATTCCCATCGAACCGTCCGCTCCCGTGCCGGACAAAATAACGGCGGCAGCGCGTGATTCGTGCGTTTCGGCAAGCGTGCGAAAGAAAATATCAATCGGCGCGCGTCGTTCCTCGATGTGCGTAACGTCTGACAAAGTAAGATGCCCGTCGCTCATCTTCAAACTTTTATTCGGCGGAATGACATAGACGTGATTCGGCTCGACTTTAACCTGCTCGTCCTGAACCTGCGTAACCGGAATCATCGCACTCTGCTGGAGAACTTCCGCGAACAGGCTTTCGTGTTCGGGCGAGAGACGCAGTATAACGACATACGCCATTCCGCTGTCAGCAGGCACGCGCTCGAAAAATTCCTTCAAAGCCTTGATGCCGCCCGCCGACGCGCCGAGTCCGACGATTAAAAAACCTGTTTCGTGTCCGTTTCCATTGGTTGATGGCGGTTGCCGGGAGTTGTCCATACCGTTATCATACTAATTTTGGGTAATAATAACTATCGTTTTAGCTGAAAAAAGCAGAAAAAAAGTTCACCACAGAGGCGCAGAAATTTCAGAACAAGAAATAAAGCTGCAAAAATGCGCGAAGGACACAAAAAGAATTTTAATTCTTTTTGTGTCCTTCGCGCATTTTTGTTATATTCCCCTTAATTTCTGACCGATTCGAACGCTTCTTTCAGAGCGCGTAAAACATCCTGTTTTTCATAGTCGGTTGTTTTATTAAACCGAATTTCCAAGCTGAAATCCTTTTCTTTGGAAATATATTGGAAATAATTATTTTTTGATTTTTTATTCACCGAAGAAATTTTATTTTCCGACAAAATTTTATCTTTAAATTTTTTATCTTGTCTGGCGGTTTGGCGAATTTCATCACGACTTAAACCTTGCTTTCTAATATCATCAAGAAAATCGTGCATCGCTTTTTCGTCAAATTGGCGGGCAATTTCTAAAAGAGTTGATTTGGCGTTGATATTTGCCTGCCGACATTTTTCGCGGATCGAATCCGGCAAACCGGCGATGGCAAACGATTCGGTAACGGTCGTGCGGCTTTTGCCGATTTTCTTGGCAATTTCTTCGTGCGTGTAATTAAACCGTTTGCTCAAATAAGCCAGCCCGTCAGCTTCCTCCCAGATATTCAAGTCCTTTCTTTGCAGGTTTTCAATCAGCGCGATTTCGGCAATCGATTTATCATCAATATTAAGTTCAATGCACGGAACTTCACGCAATCCAGCCAGATTCGACGCTCGCCAACGTCTTTCACCGGCGATAATCATCCAGGTTCCGTCGCCGTTCGGCTTAACTAAAAGCGGTTCTAAAACACCTTTTTGTTTAATGGAACTGGTTAATTCAGCCAAATCTCCGATTTCGACACGAGGCTGGTCAGGATTCGGTTCAATTTGATTAATAGGAATAATTCTACCGATGGAACGGTTTGGAATTTTGGCAAATTCTTCCACATAATGCGAATCGTGGCGCATTTTAACACCGGATGGCAAACCTCTTTTAGACACGTTTTAATACCTCCTTGCTTAATTTTTTATATTCAATCGCGCCTGAAGACTTGGGCGAAAAGGTAAAAATAGTTTCTTTATGAGCAGGTGATTCTTCCAGCCTGACACTTCTCGTGATGATTGTCTTAAATGCCTTTTTACCAAAAACTTTACGAATATGCGCTTCGACATCTTTGGAAAGCGACGTGCGTTTGTCAAAAAGCGTAACCAAAACTCCGAGCAAATTTAAATCCGGGTTTGGACGCGAACGCACTTTTTCGATAGTTTCAAGCAGGTCGTCTGTTCCCTCCAATGCAAAGTAAGAAGATTGAATCGGAATCAAAACGTGCGTTGCCGCGACCAAAGCATTGACTGTAATTAAACCGAGCGTCGGCGGCGTATCAATAAAAATAAAGTCGTAATTAGCGCGAATCTGCTCAATTCTATCTCGAAGACGAAAAATGGCATCAAAATCGCCAACCAGTTTCGCTTCTAATTTGGCAAGGTTTATCTTTGACGGAACAATTTCAAGATTTTTAACCTTTGTTTCATAAATAAATTCAGACCACGGCTGTTGAAGTTCGGTGAACAGTTCAAAGGCACTTCCGCTAATAATTTGCTGTTCTATAAAGGAAAGCGAACTGTTTCCCTGCGGGTCCAAATCAATTAATAGAACTCTTTTACCTTGAAAAGCGCACGCGGCAGAAAGGTTTATGGCAGTAGTTGTTTTTCCAACTCCGCCTTTTTGGTTGGCAATGACAATTATCATTCTTTTTAATGTAAAATAAAATTTTAAAGTTTATCCGATTAGATCAGGCCAGTCTTCCGTAGCCGGTATTGTTTCATCTTCAAAATCAGTATTGCTTTGCTTTGTTGTAGCGGAGATATCCAAAACTTTTTGTTCGACAAAAATTGCCGAATCCATTCGTAGAGCGAGAGCAATGGCATCCGACGGACGAGCATCGAGAGCAGTGATATTGCCTTTCTCGTCAACTAATTCAATCAGCGCATAAAATGTGTTGTCGCGTAAATCCATAATGGTGATATGGGTAACTCTAAAACCCGTTTCGACAATAAAGTTCCGCAGCAAATCGTGTGTCATCGGGCGTTGCGGCACAATTTTTTCGATTTCCAGAGCGATGGCATTTGCTTCATATGCGCCGACCCAAATCGGCAGAATTGTGTCCGAGTCAACTCCCTTCAGCACGACGATTGGAGTATTCGTGTTGGGATCCATAATTAACGCGCCGATTTTTACTTCAACTAACATATTATTTTAATTTAAAATAATTACAATTATTTTATAAATTACAGCAAATTTCTCCATATAAAGTGTTTGTTTTAGCTTCCGAAATTTTTACTTTGACGATTTTGCCTAAAAGTTCTGATGAACCCTTAAAGTTGACGACCTTTTGACAAGTTGTATGACCGGAAAGTTCCATACTATTTTTATTTGAAATCTTCTCGACCAAAACTTCAACCGTTTTATCAAGATATGACCGGAAAACAGCACGTTGATTAAACCTGATTAATTTTTCAAATTCTAAGAATCTATCCGTCTTGACCTCTGCTGAAACATTATCAATCATCGAATAAGCGGGTGTTCCGGGTCTCGGTGAATACTTAAAAATATAAGCACTGTCAAATTTACAGTAATCAGCCATTTTTAAAGTATCTTGAAAATCTTTGTCGGTTTCATCGGGAAAACCGATAATAACATCAGTTGTCAAAGAAAGTTTTCGCGGCGATGATTTAATTTTATCAATCTTTTGCAAATAACTCTCAATCGTATGACCGCGCCGCATCGCTCTTAAAATATCATTGCTTCCCGATTGCACAGGCAAATGCACCCAATTGCAGAGATTTTTGTTTTCATTGATGGCATCAACAATATCTGGGTGAAAATCTCTGGGGAACGACGTGTTAAATTTTATACGTTCTATGCCCGTCGCCGCAACTGCTCGAAGCAATCTCGAAAAAGCGGTTGCGCCGTGAAAATCTTCAAGTCCATTATCAATTTTCGGGCGATAACTGTTGACGTTTTGACCGATTAAATGAACTTCCTTTACGCCTTGCCGCCGCAGATTTAAAACCTGGCGGATAATTTCGGAAGCAGGCAGGCTTTTTTCCCTGCCGCGTGAAAACGGAACAATACAATAGGTGCAGAATTTATTACAACCTTCTATAATCGGCACAAACGCAACATACGGCAAATGTCTCTGCACCTCGCTAACCGACCAATCGTAATTATCCTCTCGGTCGCCCAAATCAAAATAACGTTTTTGTCCGGCAAAAACATTTTCGATAGCCTCAGACACGCGCCCGACGGCTTTTGTTCCCAAAACAAAATCAATTTCGTTTTTGCCTTCAAACAGTGTTTCGCCTTCGAGTTGAGCCACACAACCGAGAACTCCGACGATTTGTTCATCTCCTCTTTTTTCTCTTTCGGAGTTGCGAATCTGCCCGACTCTCGTATAAAGTTTGTGTTCAGCCTTCTCTCTGACCGAACAGGTATTTATTAAAACAACATCAGCCGCCGCTTCATGCGGAGTTATTTCAAAACCGTCCGCAACGAGCCTGGTGGCGACCCTTTCCGAGTCGGAAACATTCATTTGACAGCCGAAAGTTTCAAGATAAACTTTTTTCATAAATCCTTTATAAATTTGCCGGAAAACGGACGCAAGTAAGAAAATAAAAAATATGAATTCAAACTATAAACCGAAAGATTTCGTCCATTTGCATTTACATTCTGATTATAGCCTTTTGCAGAGTGCAATCCAACTCAAGCCATTAACCAGGCGTTTAAAAGAGTTGGAAATGAAGGCTTGCGCCGTGACCGACTACGGCAATATGTTTGGTGCAATTTCATTTTACAATAATATGAAAGCCAATGAAATCAACCCAATTTTGGGCTATGAAGCGTTTGTCACATTCGGCAGCCGTTTCGACCGTGAATCCCGGCTGCAAGGCGGCGAAAGACCATATTATAATTTGATTTTGTTAGCCAAAGATTTGGAAGGTTATTATAATTTGGCATATTTGGCATCGAAGGCATATACCGAAGGCTTATATCACAAACCGCGTATAGATTTAGAGCTTTTAGCCGGGAAAAGTAAAGGGCTGATTGGCTTGTCTGCCGGTTTTGGCGGCGCAATCTGGCATTTTTTGAAACAGGATGACACCGAAAAGGCGTTTGAAAACGCCAAACTCTTTGAAGAAATTTTTGGCAAAGATAATTTTTTTATAGAGATTCAAGACCACGGATTAAAAGATGAAATAAAAATTCACAGCCAACTTGTCGAACTTTCCCGAAAGACTGAAATTCCACTTGTCGCAACAAACGATGCCCATTACCTAACCAGAGAAGATGCGCGGGCGCACGAAATACTTCTGGCAATCGGCGAACAAAAAACCATCAGCCAAAGCACAAAAGCGGAAAGCGAAAACTTTTATCTGCGTTCATCCGAAGAAATGTGGGAAATATTTGGCGGCGAACTTCCCGAAGCATTACAAAATACTTTGAAAATTGCAGAAATGTGTCAAGTTGCGTTTCCGAAAAAAAGCGAACTCACTCTGCCGAATTTTCCGATACCGATTGATGTCGACTGCAAAACAACCGACGAATATTTTGAAAAGGTCGTTATGGAAGGCTTTGAAAATCGTCGAAATAAAGTTTGGAATTCGATGCAGGGGGACGGAAAACTTAAATACACGCTCGGTGATTATCAAGAGCGCATTAAGAAGGAAATTACCACCATCAAAAATATGGAATTTCCGGGCTATTTTTTGATTGTCTGGGAATTTATCCGCTATGCCAGAGAAAAGGGAATTCCCGTCGGACCGGGACGCGGCTCAGCAGCCGGTTCGCTTGTCGCGTATTGTTTGGAAATTACCGATGTCGACCCGCTGCAATATGATTTACTGTTTGAACGCTTTCTCAATCCCGAAAGAGTTTCGATGCCCGATATTGATATTGACTTTTGTGTGCGCGGGCGCGGCGACGTAATTAATCACGTTACCGAATTTTACGGGCGCGAGGCAGTTTGCCAAATTATTACGTTTGGGACGATGGCATCAAAAGCGGCAATTAAAGATGTCGGACGGGCTTTGAATATGCCTTACGGCGATGTCGAAAAAATCGCTAAGATGATGCCGCCGCCGGTGAGAGGTCGCAATACCAGCATCACTCAAGCACTGGAACAGGTGGCGGATTTAAGAAAGGCTGTTGAAACTGACGAAAAAGTAAAAGATTTGATTGATATGGCAAAAAGGCTCGAAGGCTGCGCTCGCCACTCATCGGTTCACGCGGCGGGCGTGGTCATTTCTCCGAAACCGCTTCACGAATTAGTTCCGATATCGTTATCGGCGAAAGGTGAATTGACCAGCCAATATACGATGAATGACCTCGAAAGGGTCGGGATGCTTAAGATGGATTTTCTTGCTTTAACTACCTTAACAATCATAAGCGACTGCTTAAATTCGATTAAGCAAAAGAAAGATGTAGAAATAGATTGGAGCAGAATTCCGCTTGATGATGAAAAGACAATGGCACTATTCGGCGACGGCAGAACGGAAGCTATTTTTCAATTTGAATCGTCGGGAATGCAGGAGATTTGCCGCCGTTTGAAGCCAAAAGAGTTAGAAGATTTAGCGGCATTAAACGCGCTTTATCGTCCGGGTCCGCTCGACGGCGGAATGGTTGATGATTTTATTGCGCGGCATCGCGGCGAGAAAAAAGTGCAGTATATTGTGCCGCCGATGAAAGACATTTTGAGCAATACTTACGGCATTCTCGTCTATCAAGAGCAGATTATGCAGCTTGCTCAAGTGCTTGCCGGTTACACCTTGGGCGAAGCGGATATGATGCGGCGGGCAATGGGGAAAAAGAAGCGCGAGGAAATGGCTCTTCACGAAGAGAAATTTATTGAAGGCGCGGTTTCCCGTAATATAAGGCGAGAAAAAGCCGAAGAGGTTTTCCGCCTGATGGCGCAATTTGCCGATTACGGATTTAACCGCAGCCACAGTGTTGCATATGCTTATTTAGCATATCAGACTGCTTATCTTAAAGCGCATTATTCCGCTTATTTTTATGCGGCTGTTTTATCCAATGAAGCTCAGGACACAACTAAAATATACAAATACTCGAACGAACTGTGCTCTTCCGGTTTGAAACTTCTCCCGCCCGATATCAACGAAAGTGATGCGGATTTTACGCCGCTTGATAATGCGGTGCGGTTCGGTCTAAGTGCGATTAAAGGCATCGGCACGGCAAGTGTCCAGTTGATTATTGAGGCGCGAGAGCAAGGAAAATTTACATCTTTGTATGATTTCACTTCCCGACTAGATCAAGGCTCAATCAGTCGCCGGGGACTGGAAAGTTTAATCACCGCCGGAGCCTTTGATTCACTGATGCCGACTGATTCGACTGTCAACCTGTGGCGGGCAAAGCATTTCGCTGCTATCGAAAATTCCCTTTCACATGGACAGAAGGTTTGGCAGGATAAAATCAGAGGTCAAAATGGCTTGTTCGGAGTTCAGGAAACTTCGAAATCGAATTTACACACCGAACTACCCGATGTTAGAGCGTGGACGCAAACTGAACTGTCAAAGCAGGAGAAATCATCAGTCGGATTTTATTTGTCAACGCATCCGTTGGATGAATACGGGCAAATTCTATCTGATTTAAAGATATTGAATATTGCTGACTATGCAGATTTAAAACCGGGCGATAAGATAACCATAGCCGGAATTGTTTCGGGTTTGCAGATAAAGCACAGTAAGAAAGGTAATCGCTTCTGCATTTTTCGGCTTGAAGACCAGTCAATCAGCGTAAAATGCCTGGCATGGTCGGAAGCTGCTGCTAAATATGCTGATTGTTTGAAAGATGATGAACTTTTGATTGTCAACGGAAAAGTCGAGTCTGCGGAAGGGCAGGAAATTACCTTAATTTTGGAAGAAACAAAAAAAATTGCCGATGCGATTACGCATCGAGCGCAAAATATTTCAATTATACTTCCCAACAAAAATATTGATGAAAAATATCTTGAGGATATATTCACCGTTTTGAGCAAAAATAAAGGAAGTTGCGAAGTCTTTTTAAGTTTTCGGTTAGACAAAGATATTCTTCTCAAGGTTCATTCACAGCCACTACGGGTTCAGGGCTCAAGCCTTTTAGAAAATGATTTGAAGCAGAAAGGTTGTCAGGTTAGCTGGATATTATAAAAAAAGACAAAAAGGGCTTTGAATCAATAAATAACCAATAAATAACATGAAAGAAAAAAAGAGCAGAGATGCGTTTGAGCGGGTGCAGCTGGCAAGACATCCCGAAAGACCATATACGATGGATTTGCTGACCACAATTTTTACGGATTTTGTGGAAATACACGGAGACCGCCGCTATGCTGATGACGCGGCGATAGTTTGCGGCTTTGCTAAACTTGATGATCTTGAGGTCGCCGTCATCGGACAACAGAAAGGTCGGGATACAAATCAAAGGCGATTTCGGAATTTCGGGATGCCGAAGCCTGAAGGTTACCGGAAGGCTTTACGGGTAATGAGAATGGCGGAAAAATTCGGCAGACCGTTAATAACTTTTATAGATACGCCCGGTGCCTATCCGGGAATTGATGCCGAAGAGCGCGGACAAGCCGAAGCTATCGCCTTTAATCTGCGTGAAATGGCAAATCTCAAAGTTCCGATCATCGCAGTTATTTTGGGCGAAGGCGGTTCTGGCGGGGCATTGGCAATCGGCATTGGTGATAGGGTTTTGATGATGGAAAATGCGGTTTATTCGGTAATCACGCCGGAAGGCTGCGCGGCTATTTTATGGAAAGATAAAGGACAAGCCGAGCGGGCGGCGGAAGTTTTACGCTTAACGGCAGATAACTTGAAGAAATTCGGATTGATTGATGAAATTGTGCCGGAGTATATTGACTGGAAATTCAACTCCGATGAAAGTTCCGATGAAAATTTTGAACTGCAAAAATCTTATAAAAAGATAGCTGAAAATCTAAAGGAAGTTTTGCTTCGCAATTTAAAACAATTGGATGCCCTAGATGCTAAGGAGAGGTTAGAATTACGCTTTCAAAAATTCAGGAAAATGGGCAGCTGGGTTTCCTGATGATTTTGTGCTTCTTAATGTAAGTAAGGATTAAGCTTGAAAAAAAGTAACCTTAATCCTTCTTATATCCTTTTTACATTCTTTTTACATTTTTCTCACTGGCTAACTTAAAATGGAATATCGTCATCGGTCGGAGAAGCGACGGGAGAACTATCTTTATCATCCGTAAAATCACCCTTATCATCGGCAAAGTTATTTTCAGACGTAGTGTTTGAGGACATTTCATCGCTCCGACCGCCGCCAATAAAGTGCATATCGGTGGCGTTGATTTCCAGGGTGTAACGATTATTACCGTCGCGGTCAGTCCACTCGTCAACTCGCAAGCGACCTTCAATATAGATTGGGCTACCTTTAGTTAGATATTTTGAAGCAGTTTCGGCTTGTTTGCGCCAAAGTGTAACACGGAACCAGGTTACAACATCTTGTAATTCGCCTGCTTTATCGCGCTTTCTGTCATTGACGGCAACCGAAAAATCGCAGACGGCATCGCCTTGCGGCGTATAACGGAGTTCGGGGTCTTTTCCCAGATTTCCGATTATTGTAATTTTATTGAAAGACATATTCTGTTTATTTCTCCATATATTAATTATACTTAATGTTTTGCAGCAAACTTTTTGGGATGTTACTCTCATCCATCTATCACGGTCAAACGACTGTGTTTAAGTTTTTTATATAAGTATATGTGAATCAATAGTAGAAAACTAACAAAAGTAAAGCAAAAGTTAGTTTCCCAAAACAATGTATCAGCAAACCGTTGGTCGAACGCACCTGACTTGCTCTTTGAATCTGCGTTTTATCAATCAGCCACTTGAAAAGAGATTCAATTGGCTGACGGATTTTGCTAATCAAGCGATTTTGCTTTTTGTCAAACTCGCTCAAGTGTTTGCCTTTGGGCTTCTTCTGCGGCACATAAAGC
>MWZA01000174.1 GCA_002050455.1 Acidobacteria bacterium 5-1
TTCAGCCAGCGATACAATCCGCCGCCGTCTGACAATGCGCCGCCGATTATTATTTTTTTCCGGTCAATCCGATAACACCACAAACCGCTTGGAATCTCTTTCGGAATTGATGCCAAAGGCGTTGCGACGACACCCGTTTTTACTTGGGCGGAAACTCGTCCGGCAAAATATGTGCCAATTTTGCGCGATAAATTAGATGAAGCCAAAATTCACAATCGAACGGGCTGCTGTTTTCATTCAAGCTATTGGACGGCGAAACTTTTGTGGCTTCGGAAGGAACACGAGGATATTTTTAAGAAAACGGCAAAATGGCTTTCGTTCAGTGATTTTGTCGCGCTGAAGTTGTTTGGCGCAAATCAAACGAGCGTTTCGATGGCTTCGGCGACGGGAATTTTCGATATTCGTCTATCTGATTGGGACGACGAACTGCTCAAATTCTTAAAAATTAAACGCGAAAATCTGCCCGAAATTGTTGCTGAAGATTCGCAGACCTTCCAATTAAATGAAAGATATGCCGAGCGTTGGAAACAATTAAAAAATGCGAAATGGTTTCTGGCAATCGGCGACGGAGCGGCGAATAATTTAGGCGCGGGCTGTGATGAAAAATCAAGAGCGGCGTTGATGGTTGGCACGTCGGGCGCGATGCGCGTGGCTTACCAAGGCAAAGTTCCGAAAGAGATTCCAAGCGGTTTGTGGTGTTATCGGATTGACCGGAAAAAAATAATAATCGGCGGCGCATTGTCAGACGGCGGCGGATTGTATCGCTGGCTGAAGGATAATTTTCGTCTGAAAAAAAATGATGACAAAACCGAAGTCGAAATCGAAAAACGCATTCCCGACGGACACGGGCTGACATTTCTGCCGTTTCTCGCGGGCGAACGCAGCACGGGCTATCACGAAAACGCACGCGGCGCGGTTTTGGGTTTGAAATCGGCGACGGACACGATTGACATTGTGCAAGCCGCGCTCGAATCGGTCGCGTATCGTTTCGCGGAAATTTACGACCAATTAAATAATGTAGTAAAGATTAAAGAAATTATCGCATCTGGCGGCGCACTGCGCGAATCGCCCGTCTGGACGCAGATTATCGCCGATGTTCTCGGACAAAATATGAGTTTGCCCGACGTGCGCGAAGCGTCTTCACGCGGTGCGGTTTTGCTTGCGCTTGAAATGATTGGCAAAATAGAAGATATTGAAAAAATCGAAACGCCAAAAGGTCGGGAATTTAAGTTTGATAAAAAGCGGCACGCGGTTTATAAAAAAGCGCGGGAAAGACACGAGAAATTTTACAACTTACTTGTTTGATGCTTTGATGCTTTGTAAATGTGATGTTAAAATGTCGTTATTATGAGAACAACAATTACGCTTGATGACAAAATCGCGCACGGTTTGAAAAAACTGCAAAAGAAAAATCCGCATAAATCTTTTAAGGAGATTGTTAATCAATTGCTCGAAAAAGGTTTGGCTGTTTCGGGCGATTCAATAAATGAGGATTTTACGATTAAACCTCTACCAGCCGTTCCGCGCCGTCATCTGAATTTTGACAACATCAGCAAACTGCTCGAAACTGCCGAGGGAGATTTTCATAAATGATAATTCCCGACGCAAACATTTTGCTGTATGCCTACATTCCGAGTTTCAAGGAACACGCCGCCGCGAAAAAATGGTTGGAAACGACGCTTTCGGAAAACAAGCAAGTTGTTGGTTTAGCGTGGCAGGTAATTACGGCTTTTCTTCGCATCGGCACTAATCCGCGAATTTTTCAGATTCCGTTTCAGATTGCCGAAGCCGAAAACCGGCTTAATCAGCTTTTCGCGCATTCGCTCGTGCAGCCGATTGTGCCGACGGAAAAACATTGGCAAATTTTTTCAGAGATTTTGCGCGAAGAACAAATTGCAGCTGATTTGGTAGTGGACGCGCACTTAGCAGCTTTGGCAATCGAACACAAAGCGACGATTGCGACGACCGACCGCGATTTTTTGCGGTTTTCCAAAATTGTCAAAATTGTTAATCCATTAAAGAAAGAATATGCCGAAAAAATTAAAAGATATTCCGACTTTTGAGAATGAAGACGAGGAGCGCAAGTTTTGGGCGAAAGAAGATTCGACCGATTTTATTGATTGGGAACAGGGCGAAATTCAAGTTTTGCCAAATCTGAAACCGACAACGCGCACGATTTCTTTGCGAATCTCCGAATCAATGTTGAATCAGATTCGCTTGATTGCCAACTAGCGCGACGTACCATATCAATATTTGATAAAGATGTTTTTGAAAGACCGAATTAAAGAGGAATTGAAAAATAATTGGTGAATTTTGGCATAGCTGAAAAACAAATAACCGACCAAACCGCACTAAAAGAGAAAATAACCCAACTTGATAAAAGTTTGGAACAAAAATTCTCCGATAAGTTAGAAGTTTGTAAAGATTTGTCTCGTGTTCTGGTTAGCTTTCAAGGCAATAAATCTCGCCCGTCTTATCGTTGGTATAAATATAAAGAAGGCTTTTCCGCTTCGCTGATTGATTATTTTTTGAACGCAAACAATCTAAATAGCGGAACGATTTTAGACCCTTTTGCCGGAAGCGGAACGACTTTGTTTGTTTCGAGCGAACGCGGATTGCAAGCGGAAGGAATAGAGATTTTGCCTATTTGCCAACAACTTATCAAAAAACGAGAAATCCTCGAAACAAAATTTACAGAAAAAGACGCTTCTGGATTACAAAATTTTATTTCAGAAAAGAGTTGGGAAAAAACGGATGAGAAAACCAATCTAAATGAGTTGAGAATTACTTGCGGAGCTTATCCGGCAAACACAAAAGATGAAATTGAAAAATTTCTCGCCGTCATTCAAAAAGAAAAGAATAAAAATGTTCGTGAGACTTTAGAGGTTGCTTTGTTTTGCGTTTTGGAATCAATTAGTTTTACGCGCAAAGACGGGCAATATCTTCGTTGGGATGACCGTTCGGGCAGACGCGTCGGCATGAAAAAACCTTTTAATAAAGGAAATATCCCAAATTTTTCGACGGCGATAATTGGAAAGGTAAAAGAAATAATCGAAGATTACAAGCAAACACTCTTTTCAAAAATGAAAATGAACGCGGAAAAATCAATTTGTATGAAGGTTCTTGTCTCTGCATAATGCCTTCTTTGTCTGCCGATTTTTATGACGGTTTAATTACTTCGCCGCCGTATTGCAATCGTTATGACTATACCAGAACTTACGCATTGGAGTTGGCTTTGCTGGGTATTGACGAAAAGGGTTTGGTTGATTTAAGACAAAGAATACTTAGTTGCACGGTTGAAAACAAGGCGAAAGACCTTTTGGGGATAAATCCGAAATGGCAAAGAGCCGTCGAGGTTGCAGACAGTCAGAAACTTTTACAAAAAATTCTCAAATACCTACAGATTGAAAAAGAGAAAAAACGATTAAATAATGACGGAATTCTGCGAATGGTGCGCGGTTATTTTTATGAAATGGCTTGCGTAATTGCCGAAAGCGCAAGAATTTTAAAACGAGATGCGCCTTTGATAATGGTTAATAACAATGTGCGTTACGCAGGAATTAGCATTTCGGTTGATTTGATTCTTTCCGATTTTGCAAGAAATTTAGGTTTCGAGATTGAGAAAATTTTGGTTTTACCGAAAGGCAAAGGAAACAGCAGCCAGCAAATGGGCGAACACGGGCGCGAAGTTTTGAGAAAGTGCGTTTATATTTGGAGAAAAATTTAGTGAAATCTTATTTGCAGCATCTCAAAACTTACGAAGATTTAATTACAAGTTACGAAGCCGTGCGAGCCGGTTTTGTGGCGTTGGCTTTGGAGAAGAACCGACGCGCCACGCCGTTTGTCGAGCAAGCTAGAGCTTTAAAGATTATTGCTTCGACGGCAAAAAATCCTTCGGAACTTTTGACAATAGAAGATATTCAATCCGCCTTGCTGACTGCCGCCGGAATTTCAGATAAAGCCGCCGTTCATTTGCAAACCCAGGATAAACAAGACGCAATTCAAGGACTGGTTCAAAACTTTCTCGAACCTGCGGGCGAAAATTTTGTCGAGGAATTAATTTATCGTTTTTTGCTGACACGCGGAGACACTCTTGGCGGCTCAATGCGAAACGCGGGCGGAGCTATCGCGCAAAGAAAATTCAGCCGCACATTGATTTCGACTTTGCGCGTTTCCGGCAGGTCTTACGAATGGCTGCATTCACTTAATAACCAATGGGCAACTTTAACGGAAAATGATGCGGACATAGAATTATATTTGCGCGGACTGAGTTGGCAAAAAGACGAACAATGTCGAACGCCCATTTTCAATCTCACCGTGCCGGCAGTAAGAAATAATATTGATTCATGTTTGCTCAACTGTTCCTCTACGCAAATAAATAAAAAACAAGCAAAGGAAATTTATCAAAATCCAAATAACTATCTTGCTTTCGGCGAACTGAAAGGCGGCATTGACCCGGCAGGCGCAGACGAACATTGGAAAACTGCCAGAACCGCGCTTATTCGTATTCATTCAGCATTTGCTACAATCAACTTAAAACCGGAATTATTTTTGTCGGAGCAGCTATCGAAAGGAAAATGGCAACTGAAATCTGGAATATGTTAGAAGACGGTTCGCTTTCTAACGCCGCTAATTTAACAAATGAGCTTCAATTAAATTCATTGACTCGTTGGCTGTGTAATCTTTAATTATTTCTAAAAAAATTTATGACAACTGCAACGCAACCGAAAAAGAAAATTGATTTAGACTAACTTTGCATCAACGCTATCCGAACTTTGTCGCTTTGCTAAAATAATTTTATGATAATAATTTAGATAGATGTTCCCGACTAGATTTTAGGTTTTTAGGCTCGGTATCAAAGCAACAAAAAGGGTTTGTTTTGAGCAATCAAAGAAAAAATCACTCGTGAAATAAAGCGGAATTTGAAACGGTTAATTACTTCTCAAAGAGAAGTTTGATAAAATTCACATTTTTTATGCAAATAGTGATTTAACCGAAAAGAAACCGCAAATTTTGTCTGGTCTATCGTCAGAATGATATTCCTGAATGCAGAAATTGTTTGATTAGCAAAATCGAAAAACTTAAACAAAAAATTAACGAAATCATTTCCGAAAAAACAAAAAATTATGACTGCGCCAAAAACACAACAAAATATTGACCAACTTTGCATCAACACTATCCGAACTTTGTCGCTCGACGCCGTGCAGAAAGCAGAATCGGGACATGCGGGCTTGCCGCTCGGAATGGCTCCGGCGGCGTATGTTCTTTGGACAAAGTTTATGCGCTACAACCCGAAAAATCCGAAGTGGTTTAACCGCGACCGATTTTTGCTTTCCGCCGGACACGGCTCGATGCTGATTTATTCACTTTTGCATCTGACGGGTTACGATTTACCGCTTGAGGAACTCAAACGCTTTCGTCAGCTTCATTCGAAAACGCCCGGACATCCCGAAAATTTTATGACTCCGGGCGTGGAAATTACAACCGGACCGCTTGGACAAGGCTTTGCCAACGGCGTGGGAATGGCGATTGCGGAAAAACATCTCGCGGCGCGTTTTAATCAAGATGGTTTCCCGATTGTTGACCATTTTATTTACTGCATCTGCTCGGACGGCGATTTGATGGAAGGCGTAAGTTATGAATCGGCAAGTTTAGCAGGACATCTTCAGCTTGATAATCTGATTTATCTTTACGATGACAATCATATTACGATTGAAGGCGAAACGGTTTTGGCGTTCACCGAAGACGTTACCGAACGCTTTGAAGCCGCCGGTTGGCACGTTTTGATGGTTGAAGACGGCAATGACCTGAAAGCAATCGAAAAGGCAATTGCGGAAGCGCAAAAAATCAACGGCAAACCGAAATTGATTCGCGTAAAAACGACTATCGGCTTTGGAATGCCGAGCGCAGGCACCAGCAAAGCGCATTCGGACGCTCCCGGAGAAGAAGCTGTTAAACAAACAAAACGAAACTTGGGTTGGGACGAAAACAAACATTTTTACATTCCGAAAGAAGCGTTGAATTATTTCCGCGAAGCCGTAAAACGCGGCGCGAAATACGAAAAGGATTGGGACGCGCTCGTCAAAAAGTTTGAGAAAACGCATGGCGATTTGGGCAAAAATTTGCAGGAAACGCGCAGTAGCAAATTGCCGGCAGGCTGGGAAAAATCTTTGCCAAAATTTGATAATGTCGAATCAAAGGCGACACGCGCTTATTCAGGCGAAGTTATCAATGCGATTGCCGACAAAATCCCGCAGCTGCTCGGCGGTTCAGCCGACCTTGCGCCGTCTAACAACACGATGATTAAATCCGCCGAAAGCCTTGAACCGAACAATTACGGCGGGCGCAATATTCACTACGGCGTGCGCGAACACGCGATGGGCGCGACGATGAACGGAATGTCGCTCTACGGCAGCGTGATTCCTTACGGCGGCACATTTCAGACGTTTTCCGATTATATGCGCCCGGCGATTCGGCTCGCCGCGCTCTCCGGCGTGCAGACGATTTACGTTTTCACGCACGATTCAATCGGCTTGGGCGAAGACGGTCCGACGCATCAATCGGTTGAACATCTCGCCGCGCTTCGGGCAATTCCAAATCTCGCAGTCATTCGCCCGTGCGATGCGGACGAAACACGCGAGGCTTGGCGGGCGGCTCTCGAACACGATAAATCACCGACGGCTTTTGCTTTGTCGCGCCAAAAAGTCGCCGTCATTGACCGCAAAAAGCACGCCGACGCGAAAGGTTTGCACAAGGGCGCGTATATTTTAGCCGAAGCCGAAAATAAAAAAGGCAAAAATGTTTCGCCTAAATTGATTATAATTGCAACCGGTTCGGAAGTCGGACTGGCAATGCAGGCGCGTGAAAAATTAAATGCCGACGGAATTGCAACTCGCGTTGTTTCAATGCCATGCTGGGAATTTTTCGACGAACAATCGGCAAAATATAAAGAATCGGTTTTGCCTGCAAATGTGAAAGCGCGGTTAGCAATCGAAGCGGGCGTAAGTTTAGGTTGGGCAAAATACGTCGGGCTTGAAGGCGACACACTGACGGTTGACAAATTCGGAGCAAGTGCGCCCGGCGATGACGTTTTCAAAGAATTTGGTTTTACGGTTGAGAACGTCGTGAAGAAAGCAAAAAAGTTAGTTTGATTTTGTGATAAAATGCAGGCGAGGTGAATTTTATGCAAACCGATGTTGCCGAAGCAATTTTTGATATTGTCAAAGTCTTGCCGAAAACGAAACAGGAGAAAGTTTTAACTTTTGTCAGCGAACTAAAGGCGGAAGAAGAAACGAGTTTGGAATCTCTTTTTCGGAAAATCGAAGAACGCAGTCAAAACATTCCCGACGAAGTTTGGGAAGAAATTCCGTCTGACGGTTCAATCAATCACGACCATTATCTTTACGGTGCGAAAAAACAGAAATGAAAATCATTTTTGTTGATACTCATTATTTGATTGCAATTATTAATCGGCTCGACCAGTGGCATCAATCCGCAATTTTGGTCATTAGCAAATTCGGTAAGGCTAAATTAGTCGTAACGGAAAGCGTTTTAGTCGAAACGCTCAACTATTTCGCGGAATTTCGCCCCGAAGCAAAACAACACGCCGCCGAAACAATCGAAAGTTTTTCCGCAAACGTCAATGTCGAAGCTATCGAACAAACTTCAGAACTCTTTCGTGAAGGAATGAAACTTTACGCTTCACGCCTCGACAAAGGCTACAGTTTAACCGATTGCATTTCGATGAACGTCTGCCGCGAACTCGGCATTACGGAAATTCTCACGCACGACCATCATTTTGAGCAGGAAGGTTTTACGGTTTTGTTGTAAAACGCTTTGTCGAGAAAGCGAAAAAGTTAGTTTGATTTTGTGATAAAATTACGGGCGAGGTGAAATTTATGCAAACCGATGGAGCAATTTAATGCTTAATATCAACTGCTAACCGAGTGGGATTTTTCAGTTCCAAAACGCGGTATTCATTCGGCGAAGATACGCCCAAAACCCAAGTTACATCGGCTTCAAAGTCGCAGATTGATTTCATTTCCTTGATAATTTGAAAATTCGGATTTTGTTCGCGGTTTTTTATCGTCGGCTGACCGCTTTCGTCGTGCGCCTGCGCCGGATAAAATCTAATCTCAAGCCAGCCGTCGCCTTCTAAAGGCACAACATTTCCCGAACCGCAGGCTCTGACCGGTTTGTCAATATACTCGATGTGATAGCCGGGCAGTTCCGCGCCTTCAAATTCAAAAACAACGCGGTCATAATTTCCGTGCCGCGCGGCTCTGACCTCTTTCAAAACGGCGACGGATTTTATGTCGTTCTTTTTGTCTGTGATTCCGGCTGTTCCTGCAAATTCGGCTTTATCATTCGTGTTTGCTTCAACATCCACTTTATCGTTTGTATCTTCACTTACCGAATTATTCGCGTTGCTGCTAATGCTGTTTGCAACATTTTGATTGTTTTCCGCTTTGTTCAAACTCAGCGAAGTATTTTCTACTTTCGGATTCTCGCAAGCCGAAAATAACAAAGCGCAGACAATTAATAAAAATGTGTAGTTCTTTATTTTCATAAAATCAACTTTAGTGGGTGTGTTCAGTTAGCTTTCTGAGATTTTCCAATGCTTGGACACCGCTCAATGCGACTTTTCGATTCGCCACAAACGCCGGAACGCCGCTCACGCCTAACTGTTCGGCTGTCTGTTCGTCCGCGATGACGCTCTTTTCAAATTCTCTGCTTTCGAGCGCACGGCGTAAGCTGTCGCTTTCCAAATCGAGCGCGGAAGCCAGCGAAACTAGAACGTCCCGTTCGCCGATGTTTTCGCCGCGTTCAAAAAAGGCGCGGAAAATCTCCGCATTGTAATCTTCAAAACTTCCTTGCAAACGCGCCCAATGTGCCGCTTCGTGCGCAAGACGAGAACGCGGTTGAACCGGCGGCAGTTTCATTGTAATGCCTAAACTTTTTGCCATCGGATAAACCGCACTGTTCCACACGCGGTGCAGATATTCGCCATCTGCTGGAAGCGTCGGCACAGGTTCGGGACGTAGTTCAAAAGCCCGCCAAACAATTTCGATGTTTGTTTCTGCCTTTACTAATTCATTCACGGCTGGCTCCGCCAACCAACAGAACGGTCAGACATAATCCGAGAAAATTTCGATTGTTACAATTTCCATATTCTCCCCTTTCTTGTTTAACGATGCTTTAACTTTCGGTTAATAGTGCGGC
>MWZA01000170.1 GCA_002050455.1 Acidobacteria bacterium 5-1
GCGTAGAACAGCATAACATTTCCGGCTTTCATATCCGACACGCCCGTGCCGTAAGCCTTGTTGCCTTCGCGCCGGAATTTTTCACCGTATAAAACGGTATCTAGATGACCGAGCAGCAAAACGCGCTTGCCTTTCGTTCCGGTTTTCTCCGCCAGTAAATGACCGGCGCGTTTCATCTCGGCGGGCATCTCAATCCATTTAGCGGCGAATCCGAGCGACTCGAATTCATTTTTGAAAATCATTCCGACCTGTTTGATGCCTGCCAAATTTTCAGTCGGGCTTTCGATGTTGACGGTTTTTTCGAGCAGCGAGACCGCGCTTTTTGTTTGCGAGTCAATATAATCAATGATTTTTTGTTCCTCGGCTGAGATTTTTTGGGCGTAAATGAATGTTGAAGTTAAAACAACAAACGCAAATGCGGCGGTAATCTTTTTGATTGTTTTTTTCATATTAAAAATGGAAAGAATTCATCACTTACGTTATAAGTAACTCTACAAAAAACAACTTATCTTACGAGAGGCAAATATGAACCTGCGATAGGAGTTTCGCTTTCTCAAGCAATTCGACAAAATTATTTTTATGAAACCACAGATGAACACAGATAAACACAGATTTTTTTAGATATTTAAAAGTCTTTATATATCTCTTTTGAATTTATCTGCATTTATCTGTGTTTATCTGTGTAAATCTGTGGTTAAAATTCTTATAAAATAATTTTGTGCGACTGCTTAAATCACACTGCCGGAATAAATCTTAACCCAAAATCACGTTATTTTAGAATAGCAACCAAACTTTGAAAACTCTAAATCAAAGTAACTTACTGATGTTACACAGAAAGAAAAAAGCAAGTAAATTGGAGCGCGGGCATCCTGCCCGCACATCTGCCAAGGCAGATGAAATGTTTTTCGCGCGAGCGCAAATGCGGGCAAGGATGCCCGCGCTCCAGTTTTGCGTAACATCAGTAACTTATTTTTTCGGGCAAGCCGCTTAAAACATTTGACGGCTATTTGTTAAATGCTTGTCGTGTTTCCGCAATTTTCTGCCTGACCTTTTGTTTTTCATAATCGGTTTCCAAGGTTTGCTCAGCAAACTCTTCAATCAAATCAATTTGTTCGCGCACAACCGCATGGCGATTCTCGCTTTGCGTGTTTTTTGAAACGAAAATTAACGCGCCGAGAAGACGTTCAAAAATTGCTTGGTTGCCTTTACCGCTGATGCGGATTTGGTCGAAAGCTGTTTCGACATAATCTTCAAAATTTGGAACTTTTGCGAAAACACGCGGTTTTCCGTCTTTGACCCGAACTCTTTCAGGTAGTCGCCGCCGCGCGATTTCGCCGACGATAACGCCGAGAAAATCTATGCAGGTAACAGCGGTTGTCGTATCATTGACACCGGGCGACAGGGCTTTGAGTGCGATGTCAACAATTTGCCGAATCCCGTAACCGACATCTTGTTCGATGGTTCGATAGCGATTTATACTGAATAACTCGTTGATTTCCTGTTCTGTTTGGTCATCAATTTTCATTTCGGAATTTTGCTCGTATTCGGTCAGGGAAACAAGCGTTGCGCCTTCGCCGATAAATTGTCCGATGCCGCGCTCCATTTTAATAATAAATTCATTTTCTTCGGCAAACTCAATCAAATTTTCCGTGTCAACTTGCTGAATATAACCGCTTTCCCGCGCCGGAATTTCCCGCCAACCATTAGATGCACGAAGAACTTGCGCTTCGGTTTTTTCGGCTTCTTCGGCGGCTTTGCCTAATTCCTTTGGAAAGAGAGAATCAATTGCTTCTTTTGTTTCTTCGACAATGTTATCAATAATTTGTGAAACTTGAAGCGAACTGGCAATGTGATGAATAAAATAAATCAACACGACAATTCCGCCAATCGCCAGCACCAATCCGACCAAAACCGCCAGCGAAGGAACGAATTTTATCTCGTCCGCGCCGCGAATTGTTCGCAAAACAACCAGACAATAAGCAAAAACGCTGACGAAATAGCCGAGAATAAATTGATTAACGCGGTCGCGCATAAAATTTCGCAAAATGCGCGGCGTGTATTGCGCCGAGGCTTGCGTCAACGCGCTGAGCGTCATCGAAAAAGCAAGCGCGGCAACCGTCAGCATCGAACCGGCAATCGCCGTCAACATTCCGCGTGAACCTTCCGACCCGACGCCGAACAGACGCGGATATTCCAAAAGCCATTTGCCGTCAATCCGTCCGTCAACTTCGATTAAAATTAAAGCCAGTGCGATTGAAGCCGTTACCATCAAGCCCGGCACAAACCAGAGCGACGAGCGCAGGACGACCCAAAAGTTTTTTATTTTCTGCATAACTTTTGCTTAAAATTAACGACTATGAAAGCTGAACTTGCCTTTCGCGCAGATAGTTGATTCTATCACGAATTTCCGCCGCTTGTTCAAATTTCATATCCCGTGCGGCTTGGCGCATTTCGAGTTCGAGATTGGCGATTGTCTCCTTTAATTGTTTCGGCGAATACTCTTCAAATTTTTCGATTTCAAGCGGAATTTTGAAATAGTCCGCTTCATACGCCGTAACCAAAGTCGCGTCAATAGATTTAACAATCGTGGTCGGCGTGATGCCGTTTTCTTCGTTATATTTTTCTTGCAATTTGCGCCGCCGCGCCGTTTCGTCAATCGCGTATTTCATTGATTTGGTAATTTTATCGGCATACAAAATCGCTTTGCCGTCGGCGTTTCGCGCGGCACGTCCGATGGTCTGAATCAAGCTTCTTTCAGAACGCAAAAAGCCTTCTTTATCGGCATCGAGAATTGCGACCAAGGACACTTCTGGCAAATCTAAACCTTCGCGCAACAAATTAATGCCGACTAAAACATCAAATTCGCCGCGCCGCAGATTCCGCAGAATTTTAATTCTCTCCAAAGTAACAATGTCCGAATGAAGATATTGAACTTTGACACCGACTTCGGCAAAGTATTCGGTCAAACTTTCCGACATTTTTTTTGTTAAAGTTGTTACCAAAACTCTTTCATTTCTTTCAGCGCGAATTCGGCATTCTTCCAACAGGTCATCAATTTGTCCGCGCACAGGACGAACTTCGACATTCGGGTCAAGCAGTCCTGTCGGGCGAATAACCTGCTCGACAATCTCGCCGTTTGTTTTCTCTAATTCATAATTTCCGGGCGTGGCTGAAACATAAATTGTCTGTCCGATGCGCTGGTTAAATTCCTCAAAGTTCAACGGGCGATTGTCCATCGCGCTTGGCAGGCGAAAACCGTATTCAACCAAATTTCCCTTTCGTGAGCGGTCGCCTTTATACATCGCGCCGAGCTGCGGCACGGTCTGGTGCGATTCGTCAATGACAATCATCGAATCTTCGTGCAGATAATCAAGCAGCGTCGGCGGCGGCGCGCCCGGCGGTTTTCCCGTCAGATGCCGCGAATAATTTTCGATGCCGCGACAAAATCCCATCTCTTTTATCATTTCAAGATCATACATCGTGCGCTGGTGAAGGCGTTGCGATTCGACAATTTTGCCTTGTTTGATAAGTTCTTCTTCCCACCAGACGAGTTCTTCTTTAATTGTTTTGAGCGCACGTTTTATTGTTGGTTTTGACATCACGTAATGAGTTTTCGGGTAAATCGGCAGACGCGAATCGTGCTTTTTGATGACTTCGCCAAGCAGTGAATCAATCGTATAAACCGCGTCAACTTCGTCGCCCCAAAATTCGATGCGATAGGCTTGGTCTTGATACGACGGATAAACTTCGACGACATCGCCGCGCACGCGAAAAGTGCCGCGCTCAAATTCGATGTGTGAACGCTCATACTGCAAATTAACAAGTTCTTTTAAAAATTCATCGCGCCCCAATTTTTGTCCCGGCTCGACAAAGAAAATCATACCGAAATAAGCGTCCGGGTCGCCCAAACCGTAAATGCAGGAAACTGACGCGACGACAATTACGTCGCGGCGTTCAAAAAGTGCGCGGGTCGCGCTCAGACGAAGGCGGTCAATTTCCTCGTTAATTGTCGCTTCTTTTTCGATATAGAGGTCGGCGGCGGGAACATACGCTTCCGGCTGATAATAATCGTAGTAAGAAACAAAATACTCAACCGCGTTTTCGGGGAAAAACGTCTTGAATTCTTGATAAAGTTGCGCGGCAAGCGTTTTATTGTGCGCCAAAACCAGCGTCGGGCGTTGAACTTCTTGAATAACATTAGCAATCGTGAAAGTTTTTCCGCTTCCCGTAATTCCCAAAAGAACTTGGTCTTTGGTGTTTTTGTTTAATTCGTTGACAAGCTGTGAAATCGCTTGCGGTTGGTCGCCTTTCGGCTCGTTATCCGAAACTAGTTTAAACTGCATTTGTAAATTTTATCGTGAATGCAGCGCAAATGCACGAGGGAAAATTTACAATTTTTTCAATAAACTTTTAACTGATTTGCACAGACAGAATTGTTTTTCTGCAAATTAGTTTTGAGTTTTGCTCCTGACATTTTGAGAAAGTCCTATTTGGATAATCGCCCGATTGTCGCCCGTCAAACACAGATGTTTTGTTTTCGCCATTTTTTCTCTCTTCAACCTTTACCAATTTTTATTTTCATACTAAAGTAGCTTAATCAAAATTTTTTACCCGCAAAGAAATGTCAGCATCAAAAACGGTTCCTGAAACTAAAATACATGGTCTGCCGCTCGTTCATCGCGGCAAAGTGCGTGATGTTTATGAAATCGGCGAGGAACAATTGTTATTGGTGGCAACCGACCGTATTTCTGCTTTTGATTGCGTTTTGCCGACACCGATTCGGCACAAAGGCGCGGTTTTGACGGCACTTTCAAAATTTTGGTTTGAGTATTTGCGCGAAGTTACGAAAAATCATTTGATAACTGCCGATTTTGAAAATATGCCCGAAATTGTTCGGCAAAACGAAGAATTGCGCGGGCGTTCAATGCTGGTGAAAAAAACGCGGGTTTTTCCCGTCGAATGTGTTGTGCGCGGATATTTGGAAGGTTCGGGTTGGAAAGATTATCTGGCGACGGGCAAAGTTTGCGGGCAGGCTTTACCGCCCGATTTAAAGCAGTGCGACAAACTTCCCGCGACGATTTTTACGCCCGCCACCAAAGCCCGGAGCGGACACGACGAGAACATAAACGAGCAGGAATTTGCCAACATTGTCGGCGCGGAAACGGCAGAAAAATTAAAATCGCTTTCGCTTGCTATTTATCAAAAAGCCGACAAATATGCTTTGACGCGCGGAATTATTATTGCCGACACGAAATTTGAGTTTGGTTTAGACAAGGACGGCACTATTTTATTGATAGACGAAGTTTTAACGCCTGATTCTTCGCGCTTTTGGTCGGTGGAAACTTTCGCACCCGGCAAATCGCAAGCGTCTTTCGACAAACAATTTGTCCGCGATTATCTGGAAACTCTGGAATGGAACAAACAGCCGCCCGCGCCCGCGCTGCCAAACGAAATTGCGGAAGCAACAACGGCTCGGTATTTAGAGGCTTACCGAATTTTAACCGGAAATGCATTAGTTACAGAAAGTTCCAGTTAGTTGCAGAGTTTATAAAACAATTAAACTCTGCAACTTCCCGTAACTTTCTGCAAACTGCCTGCAAACTTTTAAACCTATGCAGCTACGCGACCAAATGGAAAACTTGATTGAAGAAATGCTCGACGGGCAAATTCTGCTGAACGAAGCAATGGCTGAATTTGAAAAACTGTATATTCAGAAAGCCTTAAAGCGTTGCGATAGACATCTGTCAAACACGGCTGAAATTCTCGGCATTCACCGCAACACGCTTTCCAAACGGGTCGCCGCTTACCAAACTCCGACAAAACCGCCGAAACGCCTGATTGCACGGCGTTCACGCTAAAATTTCAACTGCATCGCCAACCCGCAAAGTTTCGCCGAAATTTTCTGCAATCAAATTCTGCCCGAAAAGAATTTTTTGCCTTTTTTGACGAAAAGAAGCGAGCGTTTTCAATGGTTCTTTGCCGTCGGAAACGCCCGTTTCTTGATCAATTGTGGTTATGACGCAGCGGGCGCACGGTTTGACGACGTAAAAAACGACATTACCGATTTTGATTTTTTTCCAATCGTCTTCGGCAAACGCTGTCGTGCCGGAAACAACAAAATTCGGGCGAAAACGGTTCATCGGCAAGGGTTTTTCAAGCCGCGAATTCAACTCGTCGAGCGAATTTTCACCAATCAAAAGAAACGGATAGCCGTCGGCAAAACTCACCACGTCCTTGAATTTACGGACGGCGTAAAACGGATTAACCGCGCGGCGCACCTCATCCGGCATCAAAACGAGTTTGCAATTTGTTTGCAAAACGTCGCTAAACCAATTATTTATCTCGCTTTCATAAACTTTTGCACGGCATCGGCTCTGCCAAATTTTGACGCTTGCCGCAGCCGCCGTATTTGGCTCAAGCGAAATCAATTTTTCTTCATTATCCAGCACGACGCTTAAATTATTTTCCTGAATTTTCACGCTGATTGTCGCCATTTTCGGAAATTCGCGCTGCGTCAGAAATTCATTTTTCTCATCAACCAGCATCCAACGCCGGTCAAATTGTAAGCCGCGTTCTTCAACCACCGACCTTTCAAGCGATATTCCGCCTAAAGATTTGATTGGGTAGATATTTATTTCCGACAGATACATATAGTTTGATTAGTTTTGAACAACTAAGCTAAACTTGATTATATGTCAAATTCCGCGTTAGCCGAAATTTATTTTATTGCCGCAATGATGATTTTAACTTTTATAATCAGCGGTGTGGCGGTTTATTTTTTCTTTCGCACTTTTAAAAAAGAAAAAGCTGAAAAACAAATGCGAATTGAAAAACGAAACCCAAAATCCAAAATCTAAAATCCAAAACTAAATTATGTCGCAAAATGAAGACCTTCACGGAAACGCACCCGATGAATCTAATGTTGTGCTTCTTTTAATTGATGTCATCAGTGATTTTGAGTTTTCCGACGGCGAAAAGTTATTTGAAAGTGCTTTGCCGATGGCGAAAAAACTTGCCGCTTTGAAGGAAAAAGCAAAAAAAGCGAATGTGCCTGTCATCTACGTCAACGACAATTTCGGCAAGTGGCAATCCGATTTCAGAAAATTGTTAAAGCATTGTTTGGATAAATCAGTCAGAGGTTCGCGCATTGCCGAACTTCTCAAACCTGATGAAGACGATTATTTTGTTTTAAAACCAAAACATTCAGGCTTTTATTCGACCACACTTGAAACTTTACTGGAATATTTAAACAGCAAAACTCTTATTTTAACCGGTGTTGCGACAGATATTTGTATTTTATTTACGGCAAGCGATGCGTATATGCGCGATTATAAACTTATTATTCCAAGTGATTGTGTGGCGGCAGTTGAAAAGGACGAAAACCAACATGCTTTGAAGTATCTGGAAAAAGTGCTGGAAGCCGACACACGACCTTCCGACGAAATTGATTTTGAAAAATTGTAAAGCAAACAAGAATAATTTTTAACTTTTGCATCCGTTTTCCGCACAAGTTAGATTTCCAAAACAAAATTATGCTGCATCCGAAAATTTTAGATAAAGACAAAACCGCGCTTGTCGTCGTTGATTTCCAAGAAGCGTTTCGCTTTCCGATAAATGATTTCGCGCAAATTGCGTCGCGCATTTCGATTGCCGTGCGCGGTTTTCAGATCCTCGATTTACCCATCATTATCACCGAACAATATCCGAAAGGCTTGGGCAGAACGGCGGAAGAAATTCTTTTTAGCTTGCCGCCTGAATTTGAGTTTGTCGAAAAAACGGCGTTTAGTTCGTGCGGCGCAAGTGCATTTATGGAAAAGCTGCGCGAAACCGGAGCAACTCAAATTGTGCTTAGCGGACTCGAAGCGCACGTCTGCATTAATCAAACCGCGCACGATTTATTAAACGAAGGTTTTGAAGTTCACATTTTAGAAGATTGCGTCAGTTCGCGTTTCACACGAGACAGAGAAACCGCACTTCGCAAAATGCAGATGAACGGAGTTCAGCCATCGTGCGTCGAGATGGCACTTTTTGAACTGATGCGCGATGCCCGACACGAGCAATTTAAGGAAATTCAGGAATTGATTAAATAAAGAGTTCGGATGCCGGACATCGTAAAAGAAAATATACTTTTTCATCCAATAAATATAAGTTTTTTCGGTTTGCAGACTATAACGGCGAGTCCGCATAACAGCGCGGACTTGATTAAGTAGTGCTGACATATTTTTATAATCGTGTCCGTTAAATAAATTCAACGGATGTCGGTTGAACTAATTTAACGGATGTCGGTTAAATTTATTTAACGGACAATTAAATTACGACAAACAAACGAAGAAAACAAATATCGGCTTGCGAAAAGCCGAAACTTATTGTATGAATTACAAAATTAAAGCGGAAAAAGTTTCCGTATAATTCAAAGTTTGGTCAGACAGCCGATGCAACTTTTGAGCGTCCGACGGGTCGCCAACATCTTGACATATAGGTTACGCTCGAGAGCTTCCGCTCAACGGCGTTGGAGACGGAAAGCGAGACGCTCGTAACCGTCCTTCGTGGTTGACGTTCCCGCCTTTCGCTCGTGGCATCGTCTCTCTGCCAAACATTTCGCTATCTGCGGAAAAGCAAAAAACGCTGTTTCCTCTCAACTCTGACGTTATGCTCTTCTCGTAATGTATGAAATTCTCGAATCCTGTGTTTGCTAATTTTGTTTGGGCGGCTCTCTTTTTGGAAGGTCGGCTGCTTGCTATACCAATTATTTTGGCGGGATTAGTCATCGAGTTTTTCTTCGTTCGACGATTGACAGGATTTAACGTAAAGCGTTCTATCGTTGCTGACGTTACAATGAACGCGGCTTCTTTATTGTTGGGCATTGTATTGATCCCTTTGGTTGGTCTTGCTTGGGAGTTTAGCGCAGGCGTGTTGCTTTACGAGCAATTCAACATTGGTTCATTTAGTTATGTGGCTTGGACGGCAACATTTATATTGGCGGTGCTGATTAACGCTGTAATTGAAAATTTTGTTTTGAGGAGAATCTTTAAGTTGGAAAAAACTAAAGCAAGCTTTCGATGGCTTTGTGTGGCAAATGCTTTAAGTGTCGGAATCGCTTTTGCTAGTTTTTGGTTCTTTCCAATCAAGAACTCTTGAAAATAACGGCGAGCATAACAAGTCAATGGACGTGAGCGCGAAACAGCTACGCTGTTATTAAACTTGTCCGTTAAACTTTAGCTTGTGTGATGGCGGTTTCGCGCCACGTCATCTCCGCCGTTCGACGGCTTCACTTTATAACGCGGGCGACCAGATGCTTGAAGGCTAAACAATTGACGAGATTTTGTTCGAGTTCGTTCGTGAAATCATATCACGCAAAAAGCTGCTCCATTTCGCCGGCAGTCATTTTGACAACATCGCTCTCTCTCGACGTTTTGGCGGTTTGACAGTTCGCGTCGCCAACAGTTTGCTTTCGGTTGTTATTTTGAGAAAATCCGATAATGATTAAAGTCGAAAATCTTTCATACACATATCCGAAGTCGAAAGAGATTGTTTTGAAAAATCTAAACTTTGAGATAGAGCGGGGCGAAATTTTCGGGTTTTTAGGACCTTCAGGTGCGGGGAAAAGCACGACACAGAAGGTTCTCTACAAAATACTTAACGACTTTGCCGGCGAAATTTGGATAGAAAATAAACCTTTGAAAGATTGGGGAAATGAATATTTTGAAAAAATCGGAGTCGGTTTTGAACTCCCGAATCATTACCTGAAACTTACCGCGAAAGAGAATCTGAAACTTTTCGCTTCGTTTTATCCCGAAAAAAATCTGCAAAATTTTGACGCACTTTTTGAAATGTTCGGACTCGCGGGCGATGCCGATAAAAGAGTCGAAGAATTTTCAAAGGGAATGAAAATGCGCCTGAATTTTATCCGTGCGATTATGCACAATCCCGATATTCTTTTTTTTGACGAACCGACCGCCGGACTTGACCCGGTAAATGCTCAAAAAATTAAGCGGTATATCATCAAACTGAAAAATGAAGGCAAAACGATTTTCGTCACAACGCACGATATGACGACCGCCGACGAACTCTGCGACCGCGTTTCGTTTATCGCGGGCGGCGAAATTCGCCTGACCGAAAAGCCTTCGACTTTAAAGAACGAACACGGAAAACACACCGTCAAAGTCGAACTCGAAAACGGGCAAACGGCGGAGTTTCCAGTCAAAGATTTAGGAAATAATCGGAAATTTGCGGAGTTTATCGCACAGGGCGAAATCTTGAGAATCAACACGCAGGAAGCGACTTTGGAAGAAGTTTTTATCAAAATCACCGGCACGAAATTAATGGAATGATTCAACTTTTCAAACAGATAAAATGGCAGTTTCTGATTTTTCAAAGGAACAATCTCATTACGATGATTGCCGGGATAACCGCGTTTTATGTTTTGATAATTTACTTGATTAAAGATTTCGCAAACGTGGAAAAATTCATCACGCTTTTGATATACAACGATCCGGCACTGGTCGGTTTTATTTTCATAGGAATTTCAATAATTTTAGAAAAAGACCAAGAAGTCCTTCCGGCTTTATTCGTTACTCCGTTTAGTCAACATATTTATCTGATTTCTCGCATAATTACGCTCTCGGCAATCGGTTTTTTCGGTGCATTGGCGATGGTTTTGACGGCAAAAGGAACTTCGTTTAACGTCCTGCATTTTTCGGTCGGTGCGTTCTCAACCTGCATTTTATTTTCTTTAATGGGAATTTTCGTCGTCAGCTACACGACTGAAATTCTTCACTTTCTCCTGCGAGCCATTCCTCTTTTGGTTTTTATGAGTTTGCCGCTGCTCAATTACTTTGAATTAACGGATTTGAGTTTGCTCAAACTTTTTCCCGTTAAGGGCGGTTTGAATTTAATGGTCAATTCTTATCGGGAATCGCCGAATTTTTGGGAACTCGTTTTCGGCTATCTTTCAATTGCCGTCTGGACTCCTTTACTTTACTGGTTTGTTTATCGAATTTTTATGGCAAGGGTCGTCAAAATCTGAAAATATGAAGAAGCTCGTCAAAATCGCTATTAATGATTTCAGACTCGTTTTTCGGGACAATTCTTTAAAGATTTTCATCGCGCTTCCGCTAATGAATCTCGTTGTAATCCGTTACGCTGTGCCGTATGTCGCGGGAATTTATGAATTCTTGCAGGATTACATCGCCGTAATTTTAATGCTGGCGACAATGCAGGGTTCGATTGCTTTTGGGTTTATTTATTCGATGATTTTAGTTGATGAAAAAGATACGAATGTGGCAAAAGTTTACGGGATTTTGCCGGTTTCCAAATTCTGGTTTGTCGTTTTCCGACTGATTCCGCCGTTTCTTTTAGCAACTCTGGCGACTTTTTTACTTCTTTTGGTCGAACCTTTTTACGGATTGCCTGTGCTTTCAAATCTCGTTTATTCGCTGCTCGCTGGACTTGTCTCGCCTTCGATGATTTTATTCATAGCGATAATCGCAAAAAATAAAATCGAGGCAATGACGTGGCAAAAACTTTTTAATTTACCGCTTTTTCTGCCGATTCTGGCTTTTTTTGTTCCCGTTTCATTTTTCATTATTTTCGTAATTTTCCCAACCTTTTGGGCATATCAGGGATTTAATTCTTTAATTAAAGGTGGGAATTTTTGGTTTTATATGTCAATCGGATTTGCTTACAGTATTTTGCTGATTGCGCTGATGATTAAAAGATTTACAAGAAGTCATTTCAAATAAGCCGGTTATCCATAAGACTGGATTGAACAACCTTTGCTTGTGTAGGCAAGTTGCGCTTGAATCGCCAACGCGCCGTCGAACAATTCAATGGACGTGAGGGCGAAACAGCGATTTTGTTATTCGGCTTGTCCTTTTTCCCTCGCGTTGCGTGACGGCGGTTTCGCCCCACGTCATCTCAATCGTTCGGTGCTTTCAGGTTTTGACGCAAAGTGTGCGCGATTTTCGTGTTTTGATGTATAATTCGAGTTGCTATGGAAATGAATTTAATTGAAACCAACCCTACCGTAATGATGGGCAAGCCCGTTATTGCCGGAACACGAATCACGGTTGAGCTTATTCTTGAAAAACTCGCTGCCGGAGAAACTGTCGAGCAAATTCTTGACGCTCATCCGCGTTTGACCAGACAGGCAGTTTCAGCCGCCTTGTTATACGCGGTTCAAAATTTACCGACCTATTCGCCGGAAGCGGTATGAATCTTTTAGGGGACGAAAGCGTTGACCGGCAAATTGTCGAACGCCTGCGGCACGACGGACACGACGTTTTATACATTGCTGAAGTCGAGCCGAGCGTTTCCGACAATGTTGTTTTTGACCGCGCCAATGAAAAGTCTGCACTGCTGGTAACGGGAGATAAAGATTTCGGCGAGATTGTTTTCCGTGATAATCGTTTGAGTTCTGGCGGAGTTGTTTTGCTTCGGTTAGCGGGTTTATCCGCCGAAAAGAAAGCCGAGATTGTTTCTGACGTTTTTCGTGAGCGCGGAGCTGAATTTGCGAATCATTTTAGCGTCGTTACGCCGGGCAAAATCAGGATTCGTCCAAAAGAGACGACTTAAAATCAACGCCGCACCGAACAATTCAATGGACGTGAGGGCGAAACAGCGTCTTTGTTAAAAACGTTGTCCGTTACCCTTAACTTGCGTGTATTCGGTTTCGCCCCACGTCATCTCAACCGTTCGGTGCTTTCGGGTGAATTCGCGGCTTTCGTACAAAATAACGTATAATGCTTGAATTATGCCGACCGTTTTGAGATACGAAGCGTATCGTATTTACTTTTACAGCCACGAACCGAATGAACCGCCGCACGTTCATATTGACCGTGATAATTTGTCGGCTAAATTCTGGTTGAATCCTGTTTCGTTAGGGCGTAATCGTGGTTTTAGCGCACGGGAGTTGCGGCAAGTTGAAAGAATTGTTCGGGAAAATCGGCAAACTTTATTGGAGGCTTGGAATGAGTATTTTGGCATTAGCGGCTGATGAGAGAGTCGCGGAAGTTGAAACAACGGAAGACGAACTAAGCGTTCGCTTGATGGACGGTAGAACAATTAGTGTGCCGCTTGTGTGGTATCCGCGCCTCTTGAACGCAACAGCAGAACAGCGAAAGAACTGGCGGATTAGTGGCGGCGGTTACGGTATTCATTGGGAAGATGTGGACGAAGATTTAAGCACGGAAGGACTGTTGCGCGGTGCGCCCGCACCAAGTCCGTCGGCAGCAAAAGTCTTTTGAACCCCAACACGCACCGAACAAGTCATTGGACGTGAGCGCAAAACAGCGGCTTTCTTATCACGTTGCGTGGTTATCTCGGAGTTGCGTGGATTCGGCTGTCGCCCCACATCAACTCCGTCGTTCGACGCTTTCGGGCGCAAATCAGGCGGCATTTAATTTAGGAGATTTTGAATATGTCTTGGAAACTACGAAAGAAACCTAATCCAAACGCGCCAAAAGTGCCAAAACCTCCTAAACCACCAAAGCCGCCTAAACCGCCGAAGCCTCCAAAACCTCCGCGTCCGTCGAAGCCGCCTGCTCCGCGAGGGACAGACGTATTATTGGAAGGACGATTAGCTTCTGCCGTTTGATATTCGACGAAAGCTATTTCGCGGTAACATTGCGCCCAGCGTATGCGTCGGTTGCGTCGGAAGTGTTGCTGATTCGCTCAAGAATTTGTTGTTTAATTTGTTCGGTTGTCATTTTGTTTTCCCTTTGGCTTGGGCGCGGCGGCGAGAGAAGAAATCTTCTCTAGGCTCGCGCCGCGTCGAACAATTTATTGGACACCGAGCGCGGGCGCGGCGACTTTGTTTTCAAGTTGTCCGTTTCTTTTGGAGTTGCGTGGTTGCCCGCGCCCGCGCCACGCCCGTCTCAACCGTTCGACGCTTCGTGGTTAATGTCAGCAATTCGCTTTATGATATGATTTGCATTGCAGAGGTGAATCTATGAACTTAACTGAACGCATTACAATCAAACCTGAAATTTGTCACGGCAAACCGACAATTCGCGGCTTGCGCTATCCGGTGGAGATGATTCTTGAACTTCTAAGCTCTGGAATGACACCGGACGAGATTTTAGCGGACTACGAAGACCTCGAACGTGAAGACATTTTTGCAGCGTTAGCTTTTGCCACGCGATTAACTCAAATCAAGCGGGTTGAGTTGGCAGCAGTATGAGATTTCTGGTTGACGCGCAACTTCCGCGACGACTTGCGGCTTGGTTGAGCGAAACAGGTTTTGATACTGTTCACACTTTGGATTTACCGTTTGGCAATCGAACGCCAGACACACTAATTAACGATGTTTCCACAGATGAGCTCGGATTTCGTGGATTCTTTTCTTTTGCAAAAGAAGCCTTATAAACTTTTGTTGATTTCGACAGGAAACATTCGTAACGCCGAACTTGAAGCATTGCTTCAGGCAAACATTGAAAAATTAAAAGAAGCATTTGACACAGGTTTTGAGTTTATTGAGCTAAACCAAAGAGCAATAGTTGTTCATAGCTAAAGGCGCGTCTAACAAGTCATTGGACGTGAGGGCGAAACAGCTACTTTCGCGTTGCGTGGTTTCTTTCGGCTTGCGTGTTGGCGGTTTCGCCCCATGTCAACTCCGTCGTTCGGCTCTTTCGGGTAAAATCAATGGGTGTATTTATGAACGTTGAGCAAATCAAAAGCGCACTTATAATTCTTCGCGTTGGCAAAGCTGCCACTGAAGTTGTCGCGCAAATCAACGGCGACACTATTTATTCGCGGCAGTTCGCGGTTGGCACACAAACAATGGACGTGGCGGTTGTCGAACATTTCCAGCGTAAGCTGAACATGCTTATTGGCAATTACACTGCTGAAGCCATTAGAATTGCTGTTGGAAGCGCGTTTCCCGAAGATAGCGAATTAGCGATACAAGTGCGTGGACGTGACGTTGACGCTCAAATGCCGAGAACCGTGACGGTGACGGAAGCTGAAATCAGCGCGGCAATTTCAAATGTGGTGGAAACGCTAGTCAACGCAGTAAAAGTTGCCGTTCAGAGAGTTTCGTCAGAAGCGCGTGCGGCGTTGGCAGCGTTTGGAGCAATTGAGTTGACGGGCGAAGGCGCGTGTTTGCGCGGACTGGATAAGCGACTTATGTTTGCAACGGACTTGCTGGTGGTTATACCGGATTAGTCGTTAAAAATGAAAGCCGAGCCGAACAAGTCATTGGACGTGAGGGCGAAACAGCTATTTTCTTAAAACGGCGCGTGGTTAATTTCACGTTGCATGTAGTCGGTTTCGCCCCACGTCAACTCCGCCGTTATGCTCTTCTAGCAACGTATGAAATACCTGACTCCCGTATTTGCCAATATGATTTGGAGAGAGAGTTTCTAAACAATTTAGCAGGGGGAGATTTTATAAAATATGGAATGGCTGGCTGACCCGCAAATTTGGATTGCGTTTTTAACTTTAACGCTTTTGGAGCTCGTTCTCGGTATTGACAACATCGTTTTTATCTCGATTTTAGCGGGCAAATTGCCGCCTGAACAACAGGCGAAAGCGCGTTATATCGGATTGGCGTTAGCACTTGTGATGCGCGTGATTTTGCTTTTCTCGTTGTCTTGGGTTATTGGTTTGACCGCGCCTTTATTCACCGTTTTCGGACAGGAAATATCGGGACGCGATTTGGTTTTGCTCATCGGCGGTTTGTTTTTGCTGGCGAAAAGCACACACGAAATTCACGGCTCACTCGAAGGCGAAGAAAGTCATAAGTCCACGAAAATTTATCCGTCGTTTGTCGGCGTTCTTACCCAAATTATGCTTCTCGACATCGTTTTCTCGCTCGATTCGGTGATTACGGCGGTTGGAATGGTTGATAATCTTTGGGTGATGATTGCGGCGGTAGTTATTTCTATCGGTTTTATGATGGCTTTTGCGGGAACAATCAGCGAGTTTGTCCAAAAACATCCGACTATCAAGATGCTTGCTTTGTCGTTCTTGATTTTAATCGGTGTCATGCTGATTGCCGAAGGTTTAGACCAACATATTCCGAAAGGTTACATCTATTTTGCGATGGCATTTTCAGTTCTTGTCGAAATTTTGAATCTGCGCCTTCGCAAAGTGAAAACTGAGCCGGTGCAGCTGCATAACGCTTACGACGATAAAGACGAAGCCAAACCATTGCAGACGGAATGATTTGTTTGCCAATAAATTTAAGCTAGAAAAGAATAAAGCGGGCTTTAGATGGCTTTGTCTAGCAAACGCCCTAAGCGTTGAAATTGCTTTTCCTAGTTTTTGGGTTTTTCCAATCAAGAACTCTTGAAAATAACGGCGAGCAAAACAGCGACTCTGTTATCGCGTTGTCTTGTTCCCCTTAGCTTGCGCGTAGCGGTTTCGCGCCACGTTAACTCCGCCGTTCGGCTCTTTCCTGTTGTCCCGGTTCTCGACCTGCTATAAACTGTTTTTTGTGAGGTTGTAATTTTATGCTAAATACAGTTTGGGCTGTTGTCCACGAAGGCAGAATCGAAACGCTTGGTGAAGTTGACGCGCCTGAAGGCACAAGAGCTTTAGTTACGCTGCTCGTTGAAGATGAAGCCGACTTCTGGCAAGCAGCAAGCTCCGCACCATTCGACGAAGTTTGGGGCAATGCGGAGGATGACGTTTATGCCGAATTACTCGAAGCCTGAAATTGTGCTTCTCCGTTATCCGTTTTCGGATTTGACGAGCATAAAAGTCAGACTGGCGGTTATCGTTAATGCAGCGCACATTTCGCAAGATTTGTTTGTCGTCGCGCTAACGAGCAAAACGAGTAACTTGTTAGCCTGGTGAGTTTGTTCTTACCGAGTGGAAAGCGGCAGGCTTGAACTTGGAAACGATGGTCAAGCGCGGTATCTACACGATAAAAGAAACGCTGGTCAGAAAGCGCGTCGGCAAACTTGAGGATGCAGACGCGGAACAACTTGAAAAGTCCTTGCGTGATTGGCTGGATTTGCCATAAGCCTTCGAAAATAACGGCGAGCCGAACAAGTCATTGGACCTGAGGGCGAAACAGCTACTTTCTTATCACGTTGTCTTTTGAACTCAAACAGGCTTGGTGGCGGTTTCGCCCTACGTCAACTCTACCGTTATAGGAGAACAGGAATGGAAAATTCACCGAAATTCGACCAACGTCCGTGGGGAAGTTTCACGGTTTTGGACGAAGGCGACGGATTTAAGGTCAAAAGAATCGAAGTTTTAACCAACAAGCGTTTGAGTTATCAGAAACACGCCCGCCGTTCCGAACATTGGTTCGTCGTGCGCGGCACGGCTAAAGTAACGTTGGACGGAAAAGAATTTCTGGTAAAAAACGGCGAAGCGATTGATATTGCCGTTGGCACGGCGCATCGCGTTGAAAATCCGGATGCCGAAGAATTACTCGTTTTTATCGAAACGCAAACCGGCGATTATTTTGGCGAAGACGATATTGTCAGGCTGGAAGATGATTTTGGAAGAATTGATTAAATTACGAATTTGAGTGTCTGATTTGTTCGTAATTCGTAATTGTCTTGACTGCTTCCAACAAATTTTCCGCAATTAAATCAGGCTTTTTTTGTAATTTCGCAACGTCCTTTTGCCCGTAACCGGTTAAAACCAACGCGGTTTTTGTTCCCGCGTTAAAACCTGTTTCAACATCAATCGCCTTGTCGCCAATCATCCAACTATTTTCCAAATCAATCGTAAAATCCGCACACGCCGTTTCAATCATAGCTAAACTTGGCTTGCGGCAAGCGCAGTTTTCGTCCGGGGGATGCGGACAAAAATAAAATGCGTCAATTTTGTCTCGGAGTCGGTATTGAATTTCCGCGTGAATTTCGTGCATCGCTTTTTCTTCAAAAATCTTGCGTCCGATGCCCGATTGATTTGTTAGAACAATAATTAAAAATCCGCTGTTCTTTAGCAAATTAATCGCTTGAATTGTAAAAGGAAAAAAGCGTAAATCTGCCACGCGCGAAAGAAAATTCACTTCTTCGATAAGTGTTCCGTCGCGGTCAAGAAAAATAGCACGCGATTTTGGATTATCCGTAAAATTACCTGTGTTCATCGATGTTTATCTGTGGACAATTCTTCTTTTGCCTTTGCAAAAACTTCCTGCGCCGAAATGCGCGTCATACAGCGATGGTCAATCGGGCAATCGCGCAGCATACAAGGCGAGCATTCGACATCTTGGCTGATAATTCCTGCGTTTAGCGGTCTGGTTGTCTGCGGATTTGTCGGACCAAAAATAACCAGTGTTTTTGTTTCCAGAGCCGCCGCAATATGCGCTGGACCCGTATCGTTGGAAACAAGCAAATCGCAGATGCTCAGGATTGCCGTCGCTTCCTCTAAATTCGTTTTTCCGGTTAAAATTATCGGTTTAATTTGCGATTTTTCAAAAACTTCCAGCGAAACATCTAATTCATCTTTCGCGCCGATTAAAATGACATTTATGTTTAACTCGGTTTGAATTTTGTCGTTAAGCGCGGCATAACTTTCCGCCAGCCAACGCTTGGCGCGGGAATTGGTCGAACCGGCGACAAAAGCGACAATTTTTTTTGACAAATCAACGTCGTTTTCCGCCAGCATTTTTCGCGCTTTGGCTTTTCTTTCGGCGGAAACTTTCAGCTCAAATCGCGGCTCGTTTTCTAAAACCATTGCCGTGCCGAAATACTTTTTCTCAATTTCTGCCACTAAGTTTAGATAATAAAAAATCTCGTGTTTTTCGTTTTTCCAATCGGGAATTTTTACCGCATCGGTTAAAAAAACACTTCTGCCGTCTTTGGCATAGCCAAATCTGACGGGAACTTTGCCAAGTTTTGCCAAAAGCGCGGATTCAAAGGAATTCGGAAAAAGAACGGCTAAATCAAAACCGTTCTCACGCCAGATTTTTGCCTGTGCAAGAACGGTTTTGAAGGCGGATTTTTCGCGCTCAAAAGTGAGAATTTCGTCAATAAAATCAGCGTCTTGGAAAATTCCGTTCGCCCAGCTTCGCGTGTGTAAAGTTATCTTTGAGTCAGGAAAAATGCGGCGCAGTTCTCGCAGAGCGGGGATTGTCATCACCGCATCGCCAACCCAATTTGTTCCGCGCACAACGATGTTCATTTATCATTTACCGAATTGTTTCCTTTTAATGTTAAATGATAAATGTTAAATGAACAATGACTTCAGTCCCTCATTTAAACTAACTTCGGGCGACCAATCCAACTCCTGCGTAACCAAGCTCAAATCCGAAACATAATTTACCGGCACGGGCGCGGGCAGAGGATTTTCTTCGTCAACAACGGCTTGGTAACCCGAAATCTCTTCCATTTTTTCAGCCAACTCACGCAAAGAAAGCGCATTTTTCGCGCCGCCGCCCAAGTTATAAAGTCCGTGCCGGATAATCGAATCTATAAATGCCTTGCAAGCTCGCGCAAAATCTTCGACAGACAGCAAATCACGGCGCGGCGTGCCGTTTGCAGGAAGGCGCAGCGGCTCGCCTTGATTTATCGCTTCGGCGTAATGCGAAACAAAATTCGGCGTGTTGCCTTCGCTCGTCGGTGCATAGACGGTTGAGAGCCGGAAAATGCACGAGCGAAAATTATTTTGGTGCGCGTAAAATTCGACGTATCTTTCGGCAATTAACTTTGACCATTCAAGCGCGGATTGTCCGTTGTAAAGCGTCCGGCAAGTTTCAGGAACTTCGGCGAAAGTATCAGCAAAACGCCCGTAGACATCTTTTGTCGAAGCGAAAATAAACACGGAATTTTCCTGCATTTCGCGGAGTAAATTAACTGTGCCTTCAACATTTGTAAGAAATACTTCTTCCGCCGCTTCGGGCGATTTGTCCAGTTTTGCTGCCAAATGTATGACCACATCGTAATCTTGCACTATTTGCGCGTCTTGCAGATTTAACAAATCAAGATGTTCACGGCGCGAAAAATCATCCGCGTCAAAAAATTTGCGGATGTGTGTGCCAAGAAAGCCGCTTCCGCCCGTAACGAGAATTTTCATAATGATAGATTTTAAATCTTGGTAAAACTCAATTGTAATGTTAAACTTAGCAAAAATGAAGGAGTTTTATATGGTAAAAGCAGTTGAAGCATTAGAAAGTTCTCAATTAAACAGTCTTTCTCTGAAAAATAATTATGCTTTATTTTTGGGAAACACTTCATAAGTATTATCTACTTTTCCAAATGAATGTATTGATTGTGTAATTACTTCACCGCCATAATGGAAACTTCGGGAATATGATATTGAAAGCAATTCAGCATAAGACGAAATTGGAATCGAAGAAAATCCTCAAGATTATGTAACTAAGTTATCAAAAATTTTTCACGAGATAAAACGAGTTCTAAAACCTAGCGGTTTCAGTTTGGCTGAACATTGGCGACAAATATCACAATAAAAATTTGATGGGAATGCCCTGGCGGGTTGCTTTGGTAATCTAACTAAAATCAAGTTAAGAAATAACACTTATGCCAAATTTATATGTGAATGATTTACTTGCGAAAATTCAGCAAGACTTCGGCAAAGTTCGCAAACTCGGAAATGGAAATTCACTTTACCAAATCATTTCAAATGAAGTTATTATTTATTTCAGATACTCAAAAATTCTTCCAAGCGGTAAATCTACAAAGGCGTTTTACGGGTTGCGAAATGAGGAGTTAAAATTGATGCAAGCAAGCAAATCTTTTATTTGTTTTGTTTGGGATAATGAAACCTCGCCTATTTTATTTCCCTTCAGTCACTTTGAGGCACATCTAAACGAAAACGCTAGTTTGGCTTATGACGACCATTACAAAGTAACAATACTTTTCAATCCGACAGGAACAATTCTAGCTATTCCGAATGTCGGAAAATTTAGCATAGATAGCTTCTACAGTTTGAGTGAACTTTATAACATTCAAAGCAAAAATATAATTATACCTGAGATTTCTCATTCAAAGATGCAGTCAATTATCGGTGTGATTGGTATGAAAAAAGGCTTTGATATTTGGATACCAGCAAGTGACCGCCTAGCTTTAGATTATGCAATCTTAACAAACGAAAAAATGCGCTCCCAACTTCCTTTTTATAACAATGAAATATTGGATGTTATTTGTGAAATAGATGTAATTTGGCTTGAAAATACTAAACCCGTCAGTTTTTTTGAAGTTGAACATTCAACGCCAATTTATTCAGGATTATTACGTTTTAATGATGTATTTCTGACTGTCGCGGACACCAACAATTTTAATATCGTTGCTGAAAGTGAAAGAGAAACTAAATTTGTAAAAGAAATCCAACGCCCAACTTTCAGACAAAACAAACTAAATGAAAAAGTTGCATTTCTCAATTACGAAAATGTTTATCGGTGGTTTTTAAATACCGTTGATTATCAGATTTGATTATTCGGCTTCTTCAACATCATAAAGTTCGATTTCTTCAACTTCTTCACACAAAGTTTCGCCAAACTCAAATTCGAGTTCGCGTGGTGGGTCGTCCCAATCAAACCTTTTCAATCGGTTCGATGCTTTTTCTTCGGTTTCATCATAAACAACAAAATGGTTTAATTGAATGTATTCGTATCTCAAAGTCCCGCGAAATGTAAATTTTTTCATAATTGATTTTACCTGTTTCCTCCTAATTTGTAAGAATCCTTTTGAAACTTTCCATGTTTTTTCAAATCAAGAACGGCTTGCCAAGGCGAGCCTGTTGTTCCTGCTGCTTGAAACTCTACACAAAGAAAATCATCAATTTCATTATCAACAATTTCAGCCGCAACAAAATCAACATTGCCACCAACTCCAATACTGACTTCTCTTACCCATTTAACATTCTGCCATTGTGCAAATAATTTTGTTGTATAGTTTGAAAAATTATACTCGTATCAAAACGATGCGGACATATAATTACAGGCAAAGCTCTCTTCAAAAATTTGCCTTTATATCCAACGCTGTTTGCCTTTATATCCAACGCTGCAAGTTCCAATCTTTATATGAGGTTCGCTTTTTCGCGGTTTCTTACACTCTGTTTTAAGAAATGAACAATATTGATTTTCTAAATCATCTTTTGCTTGTTTAGTTTGTTCCGTATAAGGATGACCAAAAATCTCAGTTGGAAATTTGGAAATAAAAGGTTCTTTCATAGTTTTTAGATTATATAATAACTGAAATTACGCAAAGCAAGTTAAGTATAGTTTATTGAGTGTGTTACAAACTCAAATAAGCAAAAGTAATCGCTAATTGAAAAAGCCAACTGTTGAAATAACACTACTTGGAAGCTGTTTGAAAACTCGCAGAGCGAAGGTAACACCAGCAACAAATGGATGAAAATATACAAGATTATTATCGCAAATAAAAATTGTTATAATTAAACGAAGATGTTAACTGTTTTCCGCTAACAGAAAAATATTTTGAGATTTTAACAAACAAAACTGAAATCTTTTTGAGGAAAAAATTTATGTTGGAACTTCTCGCTGCCACAAAAAATGCGGGCAAAATAAAAGAACTCAAAGAGTCGCTGTTGAATTTACATATTTGTTTTCGGGATTTAAACGAATTTCCGAACGTAATTGAAGTGGAAGAAACCGGCGGCACTTTTACCGAAAATGCCGTATTAAAAGCACAATCCTACGCATTACAAACGAAACTCTGGGCTTTAGCGGACGATTCGGGCTTGGAAGTTGAAGCCTTAGGCGGTGCGCCCGGCGTTTTTTCCGCTCGTTACGCGGGCGAAAATGCGACCAATGAAGAAAAAATTATCAAACTTTTGCAGGAATTAAATAAAACGCGGGAAGAAAGAAATGCAAGATTCGTCTGTGCGATAGCAATATCGGATGAAAAAGGCGAAATCAGATTTCTGGCAAACGGCGTGTGTGCCGGAAAAATCGCTTTAACTCCAAGCGGAACAAACGGTTTCGGCTATGACCCGATTTTTATTCCCGATGGTTTTGAGCAAACTTTCGGCGAACTTTCGAGCAAAACAAAGCAAAAAATAAGTCATCGGGCGCGGGCGATTAAAAAAATAATTCGATATTTACGCGATTTTATCGCCTCTTCACTTGACCAAACTGCTTTTCGCCTGTAAAATTCGGCACTTGAAAGAGTTTCTCAAATGAAACACGAAAATCGCGGGGCGTAGCACAGCCTGGTAGTGCGCACGGTTTGGGACCGTGAGGTCGCAAGTTCGAATCTTGCCGCCCCGACCAATCAGTTTTTTCGGTTGGTCAGATTTTGTTACTTAACGCTTGTAATTTTGCGGTTAAGTAGGTTCAATTAAGTAGTAATTTACGTCACTAAAACAATTTTGGAGGAAATTTATATTATGGCAGCAGCAACAACTACAAATAAGCGCATGACGCAAACGAAAATTATCGACCACTTGGCGGATAAAACAGGAGTCAAAAAATCGGATGCAAAAGAATTTTTCAATGCTTTATCGGCTCTCGCCACCAGCGAAGTCAAAAAGAATGGAGAATTTACGCTTCCGGGTTTTGGTAAATTGGTGAAGGTGAAACGCAAAGCGCGTGAAGGTCGCAATCCGGCAACCGGACAACCGATTAAAATCCCAGCCAAAACAACTGTTAAATTCCGTCTTGGAAAAGCGATGAAAGATGCCGTCGGCGGATAACAATTCAACTAATTTTTAACTAAACCTGACCGATAAACTCAAGAGTTTATCGGTCTTTTTCTTTTATTTCAGCGAGGGTTTGAGAAAAAAATCACAAAATTAAAAATAAATGATGACAAAATGTAAATTCTTTGTTAAAATCAGTTTCTACAGAGTTGAAAAGTTACCGAACGAACAAAATTATTAACAACTTTTTGGTTGTTAATTTCAACTAAATTATATAGAAAAGCCTTGATTTTTCAGAAGTTTTGTTGCTTTTATGACAAGTTTCAAAGAGAACAAGGAGGATAATCCTGAATGAAGGAAGGAGAATATAAAGTGGCAGCAGCTAAACAAATAACGTTGCAGGAGAGAATCTTGCAAATTGACCATATCCAAGCGCGTCGTTTCGCAAAACTAAGCGGTGCGCCGGCAGAAATCGCAACGGAAGGAATTATCAGACACCTGCGAGCCTGCGCTCGAATGGATGTTAATCCTGATGCTTCCGCCGTCCGCGAAATAATTGATGATGCTTTAAATGGCAGAAGAGTCTTTGCGGAAACGTCAAACGACCTTCTCGCCGCTTAAATATTTTTATAATATAGTAATACTTAATTGACCGCCGAACATTGGCGGTCTTTTTTGTAGATTGAAGTTACTAATTTTGCTGCTTTGGCATTTTTAATTTTACTTGATAAAGAATGAATGTGCCAAACTCTTCGCCCGCGCCGCGTTCATACCAAACATCCAGATTCGTAAAATCCGTCGTCAAATCTTGCGGGACAACAACATAAGAAAGTTTCGGATTCGCTGCTTCTTTCAAGCTGAAATTTTTCCGGTATTCGCCGTATTTTCGTGCTTCTTCGGCAATTTCACCGTAAGTCAGCGGCTTGGCTTCGGAACTCAGGCGGTTTGTATGTCTGCCCCAACCGAACAGCGAAATCATCGAAACAAAATCACCTTTTCTGAGCCGGTTTTCAAGCCAATCTTCATCGAGATTATTGTAATAAAGATATTGATAATAACGCTCTTTGCTTTCCTGCCACGTCAGTCCCGCAAAAACGTGCTGATGGCGCGACCAAAGAACTGCAAGCGGCGCAACGGTCGGCGAATCGTCGGCTTGGATTAAACTGTAAGATAAAATTGTGGCTTGATATGAATTTTTCTCCTCTTCTGCTAATTGTTCCAAACGACCCGCAAGCGGCATTCCTTCATCACGGATAACATTAGCTTCATCTAAAACGCGCACCGTGTAATGACATTCGACAAAACCCCAAATTACCGCGACCAGAGCAACGGCGGAAAAAGCAATTTTTGCAGTTCGCGGTTTATTGCGTCTAAATTCACTTAACAAAATTCCGACGGTTAAAACCAATGCCAAACCCGCCACATAATTGCCGATAAAAACTTGATAATGAATCGGTTGGAGCGAGCGACCTGTAATTATCTGCTGATTAAACACGACAATGACCGCCAGCGCAAAAGACGCGGCAAAAAGCGTCGGACGGTCTTTTAATTTAATCACTTTGAAAACGATGCCCAAAATCAACATCAGCAGCACGGCAAAACTAATCAGCGACGGAAGGCGAAAGATGTCGGGCGCGTACGTAAAAACAAGCAGCTGAACGTTATCCATTGTTGGCACGCGGTTTGAGAGCAGAATTGCATACGGAACAAGCGACAGCAGACACGCCAAACCGAGCGCGATAAAGGCTTTAAAATCTTCAAACCAGCCATCGGGACGCGCAATCAGCCATAAAAATGTAACGCAGACCAGCCATGCGGCGGCGGTTGTCCAGATGTAAAAATATGAAAAACTAGTAAAGGCGAAACAAACGGAAGCCAAAACAGCGTAAAGAATGCGCGGTTTTCGTTCTTTGCTCGTAACGAGAAGCCAAACCAGAGCGCACATCGCAAAAAAGACTGGAAACGGCACGGCAGGAATATATCTCCGCAAAAAAGGAAAATAAGGATATGAAAATCCTGTTCCCAATACTTCGCCGATTGCGCCTTCGCCCGCCGCCAAAGCACCGCCGCACAACACGACAAGACTGCCCATCATTGCAAAAATCGAATCGCCGATAATTTTTCCAATCAGCCAAAACACCGCCAAAGCCGCAAAAAATCCAGCAAATGCACCGGCTAAAGTCATGGCAGTCGGCGCGGAAATGCCCAGAATACGCGACGGAATGGCAACTGCGTAAGGCGCGGCAAACTGAATAGAAAACAGCGATTCGGGTTGCGGATTGTCCGGCGTGTCGTCGCGTCCCGTGTAAGGGTCGTTTTTGCGCGGTCTGCCGTCAATCAACGCGCGGAGATAGGAAGCATACGCCACTTCGTCAATGTCGTTATAAGCGTAATTTCCCTGCCAATCATCACCGCGCAGATAAAGCATTTTAAATTGCGGGTAAAGCGCGAAAATCGCTAGAAAAATTCCGGCGACAATGCAGAATTGCCAACATAATTTCATAATCCAACCTAAAGTCCAAAGATTTCAGACCGGCTAATCTGTAACCAGTAAAGGACAAAAGAAAGCAAAGATTAGCATAAATTAACATAGATAAGAAAATGCGCCGGAAAATTAAATTTGAAACTTTAGACATTGGACATTAAAGGACATTGGACATTAAACTTTATTATGAGTTTAAAAGACAAAATTACCGATGATTTAACAACCGCGATGAAAGCAAAGGACGTAGACCGTCTTTCCGTTCTGCGAATGGTCAAAGCCAATCTGATGAACCGGCAGATTGAAAAAGGCACGGATTTAACCGACGAAGAAATCACAAAAGCCCTGCAAACGTTGGTTAAACAGCGTAAAGATTCTGCCGAACAATACGAAAAAGCCGGACGCGCTGAACTTGCCGAAAAGGAAAAAACGGAAATCGTCGTAATTGAAAATTATCTACCACAGGCAGCTGCAAAAGAAGAAATCGAAAAGGCGGTTGAAGAAGCAATAAACGAAACGGGCGCGTCTTCGATAAGAGAAATGGGTGCGGTGATGAAAGCGGCGTTGGCAAAACTTGAGGGCAAAACGGCGGACGGCAGATTAGTGAGTGAAATCGTCAAAGCAAAACTTTGATAACGGTTTTTAGACTTTTATTAGGCGGCACCACCAATTTTTAATTAAGGTATGACTCAAAAAGAATTATCAACTTGGCGGCGTTGGCTTGCCGAAAAGCATCGGCAGCGTGGTCAACGTGCGCTCGAACGTCAACTCGATTATCAAGAGGAAAAAGCGGAACATCTGCGCGGAAGCGAAACAGAAATAAGTTTGTCAGTAATAAACCACGCCCAAACAGTCCGTAAAAAATTGGAAAAAATACAACCGATTTCTGAGGAAACCCGCGTTCTGGAAGTCGGAAGCGGGGCACACGGTTTAATTTTCGGCTTTGGCAATAAATTCAAAGTCGGCATTGACCCATTGGCGGTTGATTACCGAAGATTATTTCCGGCGTGGCAGCAAAATGCTCAAACCATTGCCGCCATTGGTGAAAAACTTCCGTTTGCCGATGCTTCTTTCGATGTCGTTTTAAGCGATAATGTAATTGACCACGCGGAAAATCCGATTAAAATTGTTGAAGAACTGGCACGAGTGTTGAAACCTGAAGGCTTGCTTTATTTTACGGTAAATATTCATCATCCGATTTATTCGCTGGCTTCGGACGCGCATGGTTGGTGGAACGCGCTCGGCATTCGCTACGAAATATCGCCGTTTGCCGACCACACAATTCATTTTACCGAAAATAGAATTAAAAAAGTTTTCGCCCGTCTGCCTTTTCAAGTGTTGGAGGAAAGTTCTTCGATAGAACAAACAAAAGCCGCGTATCGCCAAATAAAATCGCTTCATTTCGAGAATCTGTTCAAAAAAGTTTTCTTCAAAAACGCGCTTTTCGAGGTGGTCGCCGTTCGTAAATGACAATCAGCCAAAAATATTCCGCACCTTGTCAATAAAACTTGCGTCCCGAAAATCTATATCTTCAATGTCGGCAAGTTGTTCGAGCAGCTTGCGTTGTTCTTTATTGAGAGATTTCGGTGTAATCAGCGTTACGGCGACAAACAAATCACCTTTCCCGCGTCCGCCGAGCGCGGGCATTCCTTTTGATTTGAGACGAAAGACAGTTCCGGTTTGCGTTCCCGCCGGAATTTTCAAATTTTCTTCACCGTCGAGCGTTTTTACTTCAATTTCCGCGCCGAGTGCGGCTTGCGCGAAGGAAACCGGAACGGCGGAATAAAGATTCGCGCCCTGCCGTTCAAAGATTTCGTGTTCGGCAACGTGAATGACGACAAACAAATCGCCCGCTTGTCCGCCGTTAATACCCGCTTCGCCTTCACCACTAACGCGCAAACGCGAACCCGTTTCCACGCCCGCCGGAATTTTAACTTCAATAATTTTTTCCTTTTCGACGCGCCCCGCACCCTGACAATTTTTGCACGGATTTTTGATGATTTGTCCTTTACCGCCGCAGTTCGGACAGGTCCGCATAACATTGAAAAAGCCTTGCTGATAGCGTGTCTGACCGCTTCCGGCGCAGATGCTGCAAGTTATCGGTTGAGTTCCTTTTTCCGCGCCTTTGCCGTCGCATTCATCGCATTTTTCAAGACGCGGAATACGGAGTTTTTCTTCTTTACCGAGTGCAGCTTCTTCCAGCATAATTTCCAAATCGTAACGCAAATCCGCGCCGCGCTGTGCCGATGTGCGCGTTGAGCCGCCGCGCCCGCCGCCAAACATATCGCCGAAACCGAATAAATCAAAAAGGTCTTCGATGTTGGTAAATCCGGGACTAAAGCCCGCGCCGCCCGCGCCCGCGCCAACGCCTTGATGTCCGAAACGGTCGTAAGCCGCGCGTTTCTGCGCGTCGGACAATACGGAATAGGCTTCGGCTGCTTCTTTAAATTTTTCTTCTGCCGTGTGGTCGTCAGGATTTTTGTCGGGATGATGCTGTATCGCCTGCTTTCGGTAAGCAGCTTTTATTTCCATTTCGGTCGCGGTGCGGCTGACACCTAAAATTTCGTAATAATCACGTTTGCTCATAAATGACTTTTTATTCGATAATTTAAAAGTTAAAATCCAAGTCTCGAACACGAACTTGGACAATTCTTAATTATAACTGCTTATATGGTAAATGGTAAATGGTAAGTGGTAAATGAAGAATTTATTTAACAATTAACCATTTACCATTTACCACTAATTTAATATGCTTCTGGTCATAGACAATTACGATTCTTTTACCTACAACCTCGTGCAATACTTAGGTGAACTCGGCGCGAAAATGGTTGTGCGCCGCAATGATGAAGTTTCGGTTGAAGAAATTGAAAACGACCTTCGACCCGAAAAAATTTTAATCTCGCCCGGACCCGGAACGCCTGACGATGCGGGAGTTTCATTAAAGGTTTTGGAGAAGTTCGCCGACAAACTGCCAATTTTGGGCGTGTGTCTCGGACATCAATCCATCGGACAGATTTTCGGCGGCAAAGTCGTCCGCGCACCCGAACCGATTCATGGCAAACCCGTCGAGATTTGCCACGACGGGAAGACAATTTTTGCCGGTTTAGCTAATAGATTTCAAGCCGGACGCTATCATTCATTGGTCGTCGAGCAAACATCTCTGCCTGATTGTCTGGAAATTTCCGCCGCTTCGCCCGACGGATTGATTATGGGTTTGCGTCATAAAACTTATAAGGTCGAAGGCGTGCAGTTTCATCCCGAATCAATTTTAACGCCCGAAGGCAAAAAGCTCCTGCAAAACTTTCTTGAAATTTGAGCTATAAGGCGTGCAGACTTCACGTAATTGCTTTATTTACCATTTATCTTTTACCATTTCACTATGTTTGGCTGGCTGTATGGAACAATCACTGAAGTGCGAAATTCGCTTTTTAAAAAAGGCATTTTCAAATCTTTTTCGCTCGGCGTTCCAACTTTCAGTATCGGAAACATTACGATTGGCGGGACGGGCAAAACTCCGCTGGTCGCTTTTGTGGCGGAAGTTTTAGCCGAAAAAGGCGAAAAAGTCGGCATTCTTTCACGCGGTTACGGGCGCGAGAATCCAAAGCAAAGAGTTGTTGTTTCCGACGGCGAAAGGATTTTGACCAACGCCCGGCAAGCCGGTGATGAACCGTTTGAATTAGCTGATAAACTTTTGGGAAAAGCAATTGTTATCGCGGACGCAAATCGCGCGGCGGCGGGAAATTGGGCGCGTGAGAAATTTGGCATTACAGCTTTTGTGCTTGACGATGCGTTTCAGCACCGCAAGGTCAAACGCGATTTGGATATTGTAACGATTGACGCGAGCAATCCGTTTGGTAATAAAAAGCAGCTTCCGTCGGGAATTTTGCGCGAATCTTTGAAAAACCTGAAACGCGCCGATGCGATTGTCATTACGCGGGCAAATTTGACAAAAGAAATTTCAAATGTGAAAGCTCAAATTTCAAAATATAATCCGAATTGCCCGATTTTTGTTTCAGAAAATAAAATTGCAAAATTAACGAAATTGGATAAATTTTCAGCGACGGCGCAAACTCCGCAAAGGGCAAACGACGAAGAACAAAGGACAAAGGACAAATCACTAGCTTTTTGCGCACTGGGCAATCCGAACAATTTTTTTGAACAATTGCGGCGCGAACATTTTGATTTGGTTTCAGCCGAAACCTTTCCTGACCATCATTTTTACACACAAAGCGACATTTCAAAAATCGAAAAAAAAGCAAAAGAAAACGGCGCGGAAATTCTTCTGACAACCGTCAAGGATGCCGTTAAGCTAAAAGATTTAAAGCTTTCTTTGCCTTGTTTCGTAGTTGAAAGCAAGATGATTTTCGATGATGAAAGCGGATTTCGTGATTTGTTAATTGCAGTTTTGGAAAATGAAAACAAGATTTAAAGCTGCTGCGTGCAATCAAACCGTTTGAGTGTGAAAAATTAACCATTTGGCATTTGCGACATCTGTTTTTCAGTGATTTTGAGACCGCGATTTTATGGGAAAGTTTAATTTATCGTAAAAAAATTAGATTGTTTTTCTATGCAAGTTCTATTTTTTAACGCTATAAGAAACTTAAAAAACCTTTTCTGCATCAAACTTTAAGTTGCAAGAAGTCATTATAGAAGATTAAGATTTCCAATAAGTTTTTTATTATTTTTTATTATAAGGAGCAAAAAGTGAGATATTCAAGCTTCGCAATTTTTTTAATTGCAATTTTATTTTTAACAAATCTGTCGGTTTTCGCGCAAGAAACCGAATTAAAGGTTGTTGATGAGGTCATCGCGCAGGTCAATGACGGCGTGATAACGCTGTCGCGGGTGAAACGCGAAATGAACGAAGTGGTTAATTCTTTTGTGCAGGAAGGAAAATCACGCGAAAAAGCCGAAGCCGAAGTTAAGGGCAAGGAAGGTGAACTGATTGCTAATATCATCAATGAAGAACTTCTTTTGCAAAAAGGTAAAGAATTCGGGGTTGAATCCGATGTTGAATCGCAAATCAATCAACGGCTTGGCGAGATTATGAAACAGCAGAACATTAAATCGCTGGACGTGCTTTACCAAGAAATGGAAAAAAGCGGTGTTAATCCACAGGAACTCCGCGAAGTTTGGCGCAAACAATTTACTAGAGATATAGTTCTCCAAAGGGAAGTTGATTCAAAGATATATTTTGGCTGGAAGCCGAAAGAAATTAAAAGCTACTATGAGGCAAACAGAGCAAAATTTACTAAACCGGAAACCGTTACCATCAGCGAAATTTTCCTGAGTTTTGCCGGGCGCGACGAGGCGGCAGTCAGAGAAAGAGCTCAAAAGCTCGTTGCCCAACTGCGCAGCGGTGCGGATTTTGCCAAACTTGCGGTGGAAAACTCAGATCGTCCCGACGTGGCGACGACAAAAGGTAAAGCCGGAACGATTAATATTAAGGAATTGGATGCGAGATTTGCCAAACCTTTGGAAAATGTAAAGGTCGGCGGTGTCAGCGACCCGGTTGAGGTTGTCGAAGGAATTGAAATTTTTCGCGTTGACGAGCGTTCAAAAGCCAGCAGTGAATCGTTTTTTGACGAAACCGAAGTCCGAAAAGCGATGACTTATGAAAAACTACCCGAAGAACGCAAAAAGTATCTGGCAGCCTTGCGCGACGAGGCTTACCTAAAAATTAACGAAAAATATCGTCCGATAGTTGCGCCGTTTCTACCTTCGCAGGAAAGAAAAGCCGAAACCAAGAAAAGCGAAAAATAAGTTACTAGTGGTAAGTGCTAAACGGTAAGTGGTAGCGGTTAATTTCCACTTACCACTTACCGTTTAGCACTAAAGAAGATGCGTCTTGACCTTTTTCTAAAAGCCAGCCGTTTAATTCTGCGCCGAACTCTGGCGCAAAAATTTTGCGATGCCGGATTAGTAAAAATCAACGATTCAGCGGCGAAATCTTCGCGCGAAGTCAAAACGGGCGACGAGATTGAAATAAAAAAAGGAAATCGTTTAACAAAAGTAAAAATCCTTGAAGTTCCCGCCAAAAAACAAATTTCCCGCCAAGCAGCCGATAAACTCTATGAAGTTATTTCGGAAGAAATTTTGGAAGAAGAAATACTGTTTGAGTTAAATTTCACTGATTAACGTAAAACTTTAGCTCTGTTTCTCGTTAACCGAAACAGGCGGCAGAAGAAAAAGTCCGAGCAGATAGAAAATAACGGCGAAAAATTGGATATAGCCTGTTCCGGCGGCAAAGCGCGGCAAATCAAATAGAAAGGTGAAAAATTCCTGCGTCGGATTTTCCAAGATTCCGCGCCACCAACTTTCGCTTGCCGGAGCGGTCAGATAAGCCAAAATCAAGTATTTTGAAACAAACGCGAGTGCGAACACGCTTCCCAAACTCTGCAAAAGGCGTTTGCCTTGAAATTCGACAAACAGATTGTTCCAGAGCGTCCAGAAAAAACAGAACGCAAAAACCCAGAACGGCAAACCTTTTTCCGGCAAAAGCGAATTAAAAATTTGTATCGAAGCAAAGAAAAGTGTAATTAAAATCGTCGCGTTAGCAATATTTTTAAGCGTTGAAAAACTTTCGGAAAACCAGCCTTCGAGTTTCAGCAAACCTGCCCGAAAAAACAAAACAAGCAAAATTACGGCAAAAATCAAACAAACGAGCGGCGGTTTCAGAAAAATTAACGCGCTGTCCGCCGCGCTTAAACGCAACCCGCCGAGCAGCGTAACAGTCAGGAAAATCAGAGGCGAAAGGATGTATTGCAGGTAGAATTTTTGATTTTCGGTCTTTGGTTTTTGGTCTTTGACAATTTGATTTTTGGCTCGCGGCGCAACTTTAGTTTGCTCTTCATCACAATAATTAATGTCGTCGCTGCTTGAAACTTCCAATAATTCGCCGTCTATTAATTCGCCGTCTATAATTTGCAAATTTTCGAAAGAATCATCTTCAACTTTGGACTCTGGACTTTGGACTTTGGACATATTTTACTTCCTTTCGCGCAAAACCTTGAACGGATTAAAATCATCTGCCGTAATATTCAAGCCTTCTTCAAATTCGTTTTTCAGTTCGACGGGCGTTTTCATCCGCAAATTTTCATCGTCGGATTTGAAATTTTTATCAAGCGCAATGACTTTATCAACTTCTTCCAGACCTTTTTTGAAAAGTTCATTGTCATTATAAACCTTGCCGAATCCTTGTCTGTAAAAACTGTAAGTGATGTAAAACTGCGTTTTCGCGTCGCGCCGTTCGGGGTCGGCTCGCTGAAAATAATCCCGCGCCGCAATGAAATTATCTTTTTTAAAAGCCGCTAAACCTGCATTAAATTTTTCTTGGTCAACTTCGTAAGTATTGGTTATAACCTGCGCTTTAGTCGTAACATTTTCGATGGTCGTCTGCGCTTTGGTCGGAACTTCGGTTAAAGACTTCGGCTCAACCAGATAAATCCAGATAATGAAAACGGCGTAAATTCCGGCAAGAATGATTCCGAGAAGTTGGATATGTTTTTCTTTCATTGGTATAATCTGCCTGACTCTTAGAATACAACATTTATTAAGGAAAATCAGAATGAAAAAAATGTTTGAAGTTCTTGCTCTTCTATTTTTTGTATGTTTAATTGTCGCAAATACAAACGCGCAGAAAATGTCGGTTGAGATGGTCGTCGTCAACGCTAAAGTGCGGACAATGGACACGGCAAAACCCAACGCCGAAGCGTTTGCCGTAGTGGGAAATAAAATAGTCGCGGTCGGCACAAACCAGGAAATTCGCGCGCTCGTCGGCGCGAACACAAAAATTTTAGACGCAAACGGAAAACTCGTTCTGCCGGGTTTTAACGACAGCCACGTTCACTTTTTAGAGGGCGGTTTTCAACTCTCGAATGTTGACTTGCGCGATGCGAAATCACCGCAGGAATTTGCGCGTCGAATTAAGGAATTTGCCGCGAAACTGCCAAAGGGACAATGGATTTTGGGCGGAAATTGGGACCACGAAAATTGGACACCGAACAATTTGCCGACAAAAGAATTGATTGATGCCGTAACGCCCGATAATCCGGTTTTTATTTCGCGGCTTGACGGACATATGGCGTTGGCAAACAGTCTGGCGTTGAAAATGGCGCAGGTTACGAAAGACACGAAAGACGTTGCAGGCGGAGAAATTGTCCGCGATAAGAATGGTGAACCGACCGGCGTTTTGAAAGACGAAGCGATGTCGTATATTAATCGCATCATTCCCGAATTTTCGTTTGCCGAAAAAACAAATGCCGCGCAAGCCGCCACCGATTATGCCGCGAGTTTTGGCGTAACGAGTGTGCAGGATATGTCAACCGGAAACGATGTCGGCGTTTATCAGGAGTTGCTGCGGCAGGGAAAATTGAAGACACGGATTTACGGCGTTTCGCCGCTTCCGATTTGGCAAAGATTGGGAAATACGGGAATTCATTACGCCTTCGGCGACGAAATGCTGCGCGTTGGCGGTTTGAAAGGTTTTGCCGACGGAAGTTTGGGTTCGACCACCGCTTGGTTTTTCGAGCCGTATTTGGACGCGCCGAACTCGAAAGGCTTGATGGGCGCGGAAATGCCGAAGATGTTTGAAGAAGTGAAAAGTGCCGACAAAGCGAAACTGCAAATTATGATTCACGCCATCGGCGACCGAGCGAATGCGGAAATTTTGGACATTTATGAAAAAGTTGAAAAAGAAACCGGAATGCGCGACCAAAGATTTCGCATCGAACACGCGCAGCATATCAGACAGGAAGACATTCCGCGTTTCGGCAAATTGAAAGTTACTGCTTCGATGCAGCCGTATCACGCGATTGACGACGGACGCTGGGCTTGGAAACGCTTGGATGAAAAGCGTTTGAAAGGAACTTATGCTTTTCGCACGCTGCTCGACACGGGCGCACATCTCGCTTTCGGAACGGATTGGAATGTCGCGCCGCTCAATCCGATGCTCGGCATTTACGCGGCGGTAACGCGCCGGACGCTGGACGACAAAAATCCGAACGGATGGATTCCCGAACAAAAAATCTCGGTTGAAGAAGCAGTTCGTGCTTATACGATTGGTTCGGCTTACGCAGAGTTTCAAGACAACGTAAAAGGAACTTTAGCAGTCGGAAAATTAGCCGATTTCATAATTTTATCGGATGATATTTTTACGATAAATCCGGTCGAGATTGGGAAAACCCGAGTTTTGACAACCGTTGTGGACGGGAAAGTCGTGTATGAAACCAAATGAAGCCTTGCAAATTAGACCAAAGCGCGGAGCGTTCCCGCGCTCCGGTGCAGAGTTCAAATATATACAATGAAGATACTATGGCTGATTTTTTGTCTTTTGCCGTTTTATTTTCCGGCTTTTCCTCAAAACAAAACGGCTGACCTCGTTATCATAAACGCGAAAATTCGCACGATGGACAAAGAAAATCCGCAAGCCGAAGCCGCTGCCGTTACGGGTAATAAAATCTCCGCCGTCGGAACGAACAGGAAAATTCGCGCTTTAATCGGCGCAAAGACGAAAACCATTGACGCGGGCGGCAAACTTGTTCTGCCCGGTTTTAATGACAGCCACGTTCATTTTATGGGCATCGGCAATCAATTTTTCTCAATTGATTTACGCGAGGCGAAAACGCCGCAGGAAATTGTCGAGCGAATCAAATATTACGTCAAATTTCTTCCGAAAGGCAGTTGGATTTTGGGCGGCGGATGGAATCACGAAAATTGGATGCCGAACGAATTACCGACCAAAAAGTTGATTGATGCCGCAACGCCCGACCATCCGGTTTTTATTTATCATTCAAATGCACGGATGGTGTTGACAAACAGTTTAGCTTTGAAAATGGCGGGCGTAAATAAAAATACGAAAGATGTCGAAGGCGGCTTAATTGTTCGTGATGAACAAGGTGAACCGACGGGAATTTTGAAAGATAAGGCAATTAACTTGGTCAAAGCGTCTGCTCCTAAAAATGCCATCAAAGACAAACTTGCGGCTGCCGAAACTGCTAGCAATTATGCCGCTTCATTAGGCGTAACCAGCGTGCAGGATATGCAATCGGATAACAATACAGATATTTTTCGGGAACTTGCGCGTCAGGGCAGATTGAAAACGAGAATTTATGATTGTTTGTCTTTATCCGAGTGGCAGAAATTAGCACAAGCCGGTGTTAAAAGAGCTAACGGCACGGCGATGCTTCGCAACGGGTGTTTGAAACATTTTTCCGAAGGCGATTCGGACTCAACGCCAAACTTGCTCAAAGATATTCTCGCGGCGGACAAGGCGGATTTACAGGTGATGATACACGCCATCGGAAATGAGGCAAATAATGAAGTCTTGACAATTTTTGAACGGGCAACAAAGGAAAACGGCGCAAAAGACCGCCGCTTCCGAATCGAACACGCGCACAATGTTCGCCAAGAAGATTTAAGACGTTTCAGCAATTCAAAAATCATTGCTTCAATGCAGCCTTATCTTTTTTTCGGCGGAGTTTGGAATAATTCAGAGCCTTACCGTACGCTGCTTGATTCAGGCGCGGCTCTGGCTTTCGGTTCTGACGCGTCAATTACGGATTTCAATCCGCTTTATGGAATTTACGCGGCTGTAAATCACAGAACTTCCGGCGGTAAAAGCGATATTTCCGACCAAACAATTTCGGTTGGAGAAGCAGTGCGAGCCTATACGGTCGGTTCGGCTTTCGCCGAATTTCAGGAAGATGTGAAAGGGACGATTTCAGTCGGGAAACTGGCTGATTTAGTTGTTTTGTCGGATGACATATTTACGATAAATCCGGCTGAGATTAAAAAAACAAAGGTTTTGACAACGATTGTTGACGGAAAAATTGTTTATGAAGACAAGTGAGTTATAAAAAAGCATAGAAATTTTGTATAATCTTTGCCTGCACAACTTAATTTTTGAAAAATTAGAAATTTATTTAGGAGTGTTTATCAATGAAAAACTTTTTATATTTAGTAATTTTACTTTCAGCTTTTTCATTTAGTGCGTTTGCCCAAGAAAAAATAGAAAAGGCAAAACCAACCGACACTGATAAAGCTGCAAATTTTGACGCTGACGGCAAAATAAAACGCGGTGCGCCGATAAGCAATGCGAAAAAGGTTTCGCTCGCAAGAGTATTAAAAGAGCCAAACAAATATGTCGGAAAAAACATTTTGGTTGAAGGCGTGATTGTCCGTTCCTGCAAAATAGAAGGCTGTTGGATGGAACTTACGCCGTCAAAGGATGCTCAATCGGTGCGCGTCAAATTCAAAGACCACGCCTTTTTTATTCCGCTTGATTCGGCGGGAATGAACGCGAAAGCCGAAGGCGTTTTCAGTATTAAAACTTTGAGCAAAAAAGAAGTCGACCATTTGATGAACGAAGACGGTGCAAAATTCGCCGACATTAACAAAGACGGCACGGTAACGGAAATTTCCTTTGAAGCGACAGGCGTTGAATTGACCAAGAAGTAATTTGACGTTTTAAGTTCGGGTTTAGTTTTAGTAAAGTTTAGCCGCCTAAAGGCGGAACTCAAAACAACCTGCTTGGACAAAAGCTGCTACAAATACAATATAAAAATAAAAAGGTGAACAGTTTTTTGACAACTATTCACCTTTTTATTTTTATAAATTGGGCGTGTTTATTTTGACGGAATTTTGATTTCGCGTCCGGCGAGTAAAGCCGAAGTTGTCAAGAGTCCGTTGAACTTAGCAAGTTCAGCCGCCGAAACGCCTTCGCGCAGCGCAATTTTCGCCACCGTGTCGCCGGCTTTCGCCTTGACTACGCGCACGCGACTGATATTCGCCGGAACATTCGGCGTGGTTGGACGCGAATAAACAATATTCTTTACACCGTTGCTTTGCGGCACAACAACTTTGCCACGCGGTGCGATTGCGCCGCCATTAGCCGCTATTAAATCTTCAACACTAATGCCGGTGCGGTTAGATATATTCTGCCAACTTTCGCCTGCCGCAGTTTTTGTAACGGATGCCGTGTTCCGGCTTGATGCCGGAAGTTTTCTGAATAAAGCAACAACTTCATTGGCTTTTCCGGCGGGAACGCGCACGATGTACGGTTCTGGCGGCGATGTATTTGTGCGAAGTTCGGGATTGAGATAACGCAGATATTCAACCGTTGTGTCTGAAGCCTGTGCCAGAAGACTCAAATTGGTCGAAGGCGGAACGCGAATCTGGTCATACATCAATCGCGGCGCGGGGCGAATATGTCCGAAACCATATTGGCTCGGATTGTTGGCAATTAAAATTGTCGCTAAGATATTCGGCACATAGTTGCGCGTTTCCCGCGGCAAATACGGATAGGCAACCCAGAAGTTTGCAACTCCGGCGCGGCGGATGGCGCGGTCAACATTACCTTCGCCCGAATTATAAGCCGCCATTGCCAGTTCCCAATTGCCGTTATAACGATTGGCAAGAAATTTCAAATATCTTGCCGATGCGCGGGTCGCGCCTTCAAAACCATTCCTTTCGTCAACGTGAGCCGTGCGGCGAAGTCCGAAGCGTGCACCCGTTCCCGGAATAAACTGCCAGAGACCGGAAGCCGCCGCCCACGAAAGTGCCGACGGTTTCCACGCGCTTTCAACTTGTCCGAGCCATGCGACATTTTCGGGAACGCCTTCTTCGCGGAAAGTTCGGCGAGCCATCTGCATAAACATTCCCGAACGGTAAAGTCCGGTTGACATTGTGGCACGCCCGCGTCCTTGATAATAATTAACAAATTGCTGAATCATCGGATGAACTTGAAAACTAAATCCGAGTGATTTATTGGAAACGGCGTATTGAATGTATTGATATTGCTGCTGGGCGACGGGATTATTTTCGATTTGCTGTTCTTCCGGTGTCAGTTCGAGTTTTGCCAACTCGTCAAGCGGTGAGGCTTCAAATCTTTGTTCGTTAAATCCAACCTGTCCGCTGTCGGTTTGCGTGCCGCCAACAACCGAAGTAATCAAAGCCTTATTGTTAGCTGCGTCCGCAGCAGGCGGCGCGGCTTGGACAATTTTGGCAATTTCATCTGCCGTCTTATTGTCAATATTCCAGCCGCAAGTCGCTGACAGACTGCGGATGTTCGGTTGTTGACTTGACGGAAATTCAATACGGTAGACTGTTTCAATCAATTGATTGTAACAATCGCTCAACCTTTGATTTCTCTGCACGTTAAGCGTCGAATACAAAAAAACTTCGACCGACTTGTCAAATTTTTCGCCTGCCTGCGAGCGAAGATTTTCTTTTAGCGCGGATAAGCCTTCTTTAAAGAGCGTGCCGGATTTATCGGTTACTAAGTTAACCTGTGCCTGACTTTGCTCAACTTCCGGTGTTCGAGCGTTGTTCCTTCCGCTTGAACTCGAACTTGTAATTTGTCCGAAAGCGAAAGAAGCGGATATGAAAATTAAAATTGCGGTTAAACTGAAAACCTTAATAAGGTGTGTTTTCATTAAGTTCGTCTATACTCCTCATAATTTATTTTGGGGTTAGGGCGAATCGGTAAAACGACCTAAATGTTATAAGCATTAGAACATCTAACGCCAATTGCTCAAAAAAGTTTCTTTATTTGTCGTTAAGATTTATTTTTCAAGACAGAAAACTTTTCCAAAGTATCACACGAAAACAGCAGTGTCAAAGTGCATCTATACAAATAAAAACCGAGTGTTATCTAAACCATTGAGAAAACTTACGGGTTCTATCAGATTTGGTTATTGCTCGGTTTTGCGGCGCGAGCCTTTGCTTTTTCAACCGGAAGTTTTCTCTCCCGCAGTGCTTCGCGGAAAACTTCGCGCACGTTCTCGACAAATATAAATGTCAAATCGTGCAAAACTTCCTGAGGTAAATCTTCCAAATCACGTTTATTCGGCGCAGGCAGAATTACCGTCTTAATATGCGCCCGCCGTGCCGCCAGCAGTTTTTCTTTGACTCCGCCGACGGGCAAGACGTTGCCTCTTAAAGTAATTTCACCCGTCATGGCGACATCTTTTTTAATCGGGCGTTGCGACAAAACGGAAACAATCGCCGTTGCCATTGTAATTCCCGCGCTCGGTCCGTCTTTCGGAATCGCGCCTTCCGGCAAGTGAACGTGAATATCGTATTTTTCAAAATCATCTTCATTGATGTCGAGTTCATCGGCACGCGCTTTGGCGAATGAAAACGCCGCTTGCGCCGATTCCTGCATCACTTCGCCGAGTTGTCCAGTCAGCGTTAATTTGCCTTTGCCGCGTGTTTTTATCGCTTCAATAAACAAAATATCGCCGCCAACCGCCGTCCACGCCAAACCTGTGGCAATACCGATTTCATCTTTTTTCAACGCTTCTTCGGGGAAAATTCTCGGCACGCGCAAGAAATCTTTGACATTCTGCGGAGTAATTCTTATCGGTTTAAATCCTTCTTCGAGTTCCGCTTTCTGCCGCGCTACTTTGCGGCATACTTTGCCGATTTCGCGTTCGAGATGGCGCAATCCGGCTTCCTGCGTGTATTGGCTGATAATCTGCATCAACGCCTTGCGGTCAAATTTTATGTCGCCTTTTTCGAGTCCGTTTTCTTCGATTTGTTTCGGCAACAGATGGCGTTTGGCGATTTCGAGTTTTTCTTCTTCCGTGTAGCCCGACAGAAAAATAATCTCCATCCGGTCGCGCAGCGCAGGCTGAATCGTGTCCAAAACATTCGCCGTCGTCATAAACATGACATTCGACAAATCGAACGTAACGCCCAAATAATTGTCGCGGAAACTGCTGTTTTGTTCCGGGTCAAGAACTTCTAAAAGCGCGGAACTCGGATCGCCGCGAAAATCCGCGCCGACTTTATCGATTTCGTCGAGCATAATTAGCGGATTATTTGTTCCCGCTTGCTGAATCGCCTGAAGAATTCTGCCCGGCATCGCGCCGACATAAGTTCGCCGATGTCCGCGAATTTCGGCTTCGTCGTGCAGTCCGCCCAAAGAAAGCCGCATAAATTTGCGATTCAAAGCGCGGGCAACCGAACGTCCGAGCGAGGTTTTACCAACGCCCGGCGGTCCGACCAGACACAGAATCGAGCCTTTCGGTTTTTTCTTTAATTTGCGAACCGCCAACGCTTCAACCATTCGTTCTTTGACGCGCTCAAGTCCGTAATGGTCTTCGTCCAGAATTCGCTCGGCTTTTTTCAGATTCAAATTATCTTTTGAAGCGTTTGACCAAGGAAGTTCGGTCATAATGTCGAGCCAATTCCTCAAAGTTGCCGTTTCGGCTGTGTCAGGATGCATTCTTTCCAGCTTTTTTAGTTGGCGAAGTGCTTCTTCTTCCGCGTGCTGCGGCATTTTTACTTTGAGAATCTTGTCGCGGTATTGTTCGATTTCCTCAAACAGTTCGTTACCTTCGCCAAGCTCGGCTTGAATCGCTTTGAGCTGTTGGCGCAAGAAATATTCGCGCTGCGAACGGTCAATTTCGCCGCGGGCTTGCGTGTTGATTTCCTGCTGAACCGTCAGAACGTCAATTTCTTTGCTCAACAAATCATTTACGCGGCGCAGACGTTTTACCGGGTCGAAAATATCCAGAACGCTCTGCGCGTGTTCAACTTTCAGTTCGAGATTCGACGCAGACAAATCGGCTAATCTTCCCGCGTCGTCCAAGTTTGCAATAATCGCCAAAACTTCGGGCGAGATGTTTTTGCCAAGATTCGCGGCGCGTTCCATCGAACCGCGCACGTTGCGAACAAGTGCTTCGACTTCCAGCGAACCGGTCGGCGTAAACGGTTCGGAAATCGGCGTTATATTTGCTTTGACATAATCGCTTCCTGCCGAAACCGAATCAATGCGGGCACGTGAAAGTCCTTGTATAAGAATGCGGATTCGTCCGTCGGGCAATTTCAGCATCCGCATAATGACGGCAACCGTGCCGACTGTGTAAAGGTCTACCTGCGTTGGTTCTTCCTTGTCAACGTCCTGCTGCGAAACGAGCATAATCATCCGGCTTTTCCCCAACGCTTCGTCAACGGCTTTGATGGATTTGTCGCGCGACACAAACAGCGGCACAATCATAAACGGATAAATCACGATATCGCGCAGAGGCAAAACGGGCAATTCGGCTGGAATGTGAATTTGCGGGTCGCTCAAGTCAGCTTCACCTAATTTTTCAGAGAAATCTTCGGTTTCATTCATATGAATTTATGTTAGGAAAAAATGGGGAAAAGGGCAAAGATAGATGCGAGAAGCACAAATTATGAAAAGCCGCCCCAATTTAAGAAATAAGAGGCAGACCAAAAATGACTGCCTCTGACAAAGTTAAAAACAAATTTGTGTATATTATCTGTAATTTCTCGAACCGACTGCCGACAATCCGTAAAGCCGCGCTAAAGTATTAAGTTCGGTGCGAAG
>MWZA01000029.1 GCA_002050455.1 Acidobacteria bacterium 5-1
TTGTCTGGTTTTGCCGCCCGACGCGGGAATTACCCAGACACCGCCGCGATTTTTTGAGTAAAAAGCGATAAATTTTCCGTCGGGCGAGAAGGCGGGTTGAAAGTTCTGCTGTCCGTCCGAAGTTAATTGAATTTCATTCGCGCCGGGCGCAAGCGGTTTGACGTAAATCTCGAAATTGCCGTCATGGTCTGAACTGTAAGCGACGGAATTTCCGTCGGGCGAAAATGCCGGATAAATGTCGAGACTCGTCCAAGTCGTGATTTGCGTCGGTTTCAAAAATTTAACGGCTTCGGTTTGCTCTTGCCGCGATTTCCAAACGAAAAAGCCGACTGCTAAAACGGCGGCGGTAATGCCGAAGACGGCGAGCCATTTGAGCGAAAAGAAATTTGAAGCCGCAGGTTTTTTTAGCGGAGCGGAAGAATCGGTTTGAGCGGGAGCAAAATCAGTTTTTGTTTCAGCTTCGTTTTCTTTAATTTCGTTCGTTTCGGCGATAAAGCGATAGCCTTGCGTGTGAACGGTTTGAATATATTTCGGCGTTTTTGAATCGTCGCCTAACGCCTTGCGAAGTTTGGCAATCTCGCGCGTCATCGCGTTTTCTGTGACAAATGTATCTTTCCAAACCGCGTCGAGCAGTTCGTTTTTCTCAATCAGCCGCCCGCGATTTTCCAGCAGAAAAAGCAAAACCTGAAAAGTTTTAGGTTCAAGCGCGAGTTCCGCGCCCGCCCTCCAAATCTTAAATTTAGAAGGCTCGACGCGCACGTCGTCAAACTCGAAAACATTATGATTTACGTTCGTCATAAAACCGTCAGAAAAAGCGCGAAACCATCACGAAACCGTCAATACTCTTTATATCACATAATTTTACAGTTCTCCGCGAAGTTCAGAAAACGCGGAGGACACAATGAAAAAATCAGCTTGCCAAGTTCTATTTGTCGCTATCAATATCTTGTTTTTAACTTTTAATCTGTCGGCGCAATCGCCGGACGCGCCCGTTAAATTTCGTCTCGTGCAGGATTATCTGATAATCGTTCCGGTGCAAATCAACGATGATTCGGAAACGCTCGAATTTCTGCTCGACACGGGAACGAATACGAGCATAATTATTCCCGAAGTCGCTGCCCGTCTAAACTTGCGTCCGGTTGACCGGACTGAAATAGTAACAGTTACCGGCTCGATTATCGCGTCGCGTTCATTTCTGCCGCGTTTGACGCTCGGCGGAAAGTCGTCGGCAAACACGGAAATTTTATGGTCTGATTTGCCCGAACTGCGTCGTCTCGACAATCGCGTCAGCGGCATTTTGGGACAGAATTTTCTGGCGCAATTCAATTTTACACTCGATTTCCGTGAGCGGCGAATAAACTTCGCCGAGATGGACGCTAATCAATTTGCGCGAGCCGTCCGCGTCCCCTTTGAAAAAGACGAAGGACGAATTTTGCTGAACCTGAAATTAAAACAGACAACTCTCAAATTCGTTTTCGATTCGGGCGCGGCAGACTTAATGTTGTTTGCTTCAGGCTGTCAAAAACTCGCCGGGCAAATCGAACGGAGCGAGCAAGTAACGCAAGTTTCGACCAACGCGGGCAAAAGTCTGACGCAAACCGGCTGGTTGGATAAATTGCAGTTTGGCGACAAAGTGATGCGGCGCGTGACTGTTGCGCTGCTTAACGAAGTCGAGCGAACGGAAGATGGACTTTTGCCAATGCGTCTGTTTCGCTCCGTTTATTTCAATAATCAGGCAGGTTATCTGATGTTGAATCCGTAGTTGATGCAACAAAGGATGATTTATCGGAAAGACATCTTGTGATAAAACAGACCCTTCTTGAACTGATAAACACTATTGCAACTCGAAGCCGCCCAACGCTCGAGATGACGTGGGGCGAAACCGCCACCGCGCAAGCTAAAGTTTAATGGACGACGTGATAACAAAGTAGCTGTTTCGCCCCCACGTCCAATGATTTGTTGGGCGGCGCATTGACTTACGGCTTTCTTGCAAAAATATAGGCGCGACGAGTTTGAACTTCTCCATTAGGATACGGGTCTCTTTCTATTGCTTCTTCCAACTCAAAGCCTGCTGTCTGAAGATAATCTTTCATCTCTGCGGACTCGAAGAAGTGGAAGTCTAAGGAAACTTTCTCGCCTAACCATTCCTCAAGGTGAACGGTTTGCTGTCCGATATGAAAGGTCAGCAATAATATGCCTTTGGGATATAATATTCTCTTGAACTCTCGCAAGGCATCAGCCGCCGACGAACGCGGAATGTGAATAATCGAATAAAAAGCGGCAATCCCACCGAAAGAGTTGTCGGCAACATCAATCAAGGAAACCATATCACCTTGTTGGAAATCAATGTTCGGATTTAAGCGTTGCGCCTGTCTGACCATTTCCGACGATAAATCAATCCCGCAAACTTTAGCACCGTGACCGTGTAAATAGTTTGCAATTTGCCCCGAACCACAACCCAAATCGCAAATCGTTCCCAAGCCGTCAACTTTCTCGATGAGCCAATCCAACATTTTTCGGTCAAACGGCTTTCTGTCTAGCTCATCATAAAACTGCTTGGCATATTCTTCCGCCACACGGTTGTAGCTGTTTTGCAACTCTGTTTGCTCTTGTTCCATTCGCTTATGGTACACGATTCAACGCGAAGCCGCCCAACGATTGAGATGACGTGGGCGGAAGCGGCAACCAAACCCGTTAAGGGTAAAAAGAAAAGCTAAAAAACAAAGTAGCTGTTTCCGCCCACGTCCATTGAATTGTTGGGCATTGCGTTTCATTTGTAGTTTAAGCTACAAACTACTATAATTCAAAGGTAGGTCGTGGCGGGACTCGAACCCGCAATTTATTCCCTGCGACGGAAATGCTTTATCCATTAAGCTACACGACCTAATCAAAGCCGGTTTGAAGTAAAAACTTCAGCCGGTTTTTCTTCGTCCGAAATAAGACTACTTGAAACGTAAAACCGCGTCAAGTTAAAAAGTTAAATTTTAGGCTAGGATAACGCAAGCAGCCTAAACGAACTTGACGTTAAGATAAGTTTAGTATAACTTCACTATCAGGAGGTTTTTCTAAATGAGCAAAGATGAAGCTAAAGGACGCAACAGAAGTCCTAATTATCCATACTTAACATTGCCGGACGCAATTAACAAAACCTGCGTTGTGCTTGAGAAAGACAAATTAAGCCCGACATCGCCGGAAGTTATTGCAGGTCATTTGGGTTACGCACAATTACACGGAACTAGTCGTAGAGTTCTTGCTGCAATGAAAGAATATGGACTTCTTGAAGACGCTGGAAGTAAAAGATTCAGAGTGTCGAATCTTGGTTATCGGTTGTGTAAAAATAACGAACCTACGGCTGAAAGAGAAAAACTTTTAAAGGAAGCCGCATTAAAACCGTTTATTTTTCGCGCTGTAATTGAACATTTCAAAGGAGATATTCCTTCTCCGGCGAATGTTGAAGATTATTTGATATTAGAAAAGGAGTTTTCGCCTGATGGAGCCTCAAGTTTTCAAAAGGTTTTGCGCGAAACGGCGGAGTTTGCTAACATAAGTTCTGAAGATTTTTCCGAAAATACAACACAATCGGGAAATTTAGGAGGAACTATGGACGTTACAGCGCAAACAAATTTGTCGTCAAGTTTTGCTGATTTTATCGGACAGCCCAAAAACCAAGCCGCCACAAAGCAAGAATCTGATGTATCCAATCCGCTATTTAGATACAATGTTCCGCTTTCATATCAGAGAAACGTCAATGCCCAACTTATCATCACCGGAGATTCGCTGACGAAACGAGATTTGTCAGTTTTAGCCCGGAAGGTGAAAGATTTGATTGATGCGTTCGATGAAGATGGCGAGGAAGAACTAAAAGACATTCCGCCGCAAACAACTTTAGATTTTCAAGAAGGCGAATAATATCGCCTTTTGTTTTGGGAAAAGTTCAAGGTAACGAGAAGATGCCCAACGATTGAGTTGACGTAGGGCAAAACCGACTACGCGCAAGCCGAAAATAACCACGCAAGATTTTAAAGAGAAGCTGTTTTGCCCTCACGTCCATTGAATTGTTAGACATTGCTTTACCATTTAACGAGCCTCTGTATTACGGAGCATTTCCTCTAATTTTTCTTTCGACAAATATCTTCCGCCGACTATGACCGCAGAAATCTTTTTTGTATTGGCGATATTTTCGAGCGGGTTTGCATCGAGTAAAACCAAGTCCGCCGCTTTTCCTTTTTCAACTGTGCCGAGCGTCTTTTCCAGACCGAGAAATTTCGCCGGATTTAACGTCGCGGATTGGAGGGCTTCAAGCGGCGAGAAACCGCTTTTAACCAGCAGAGCTAATTCGTCGTGTAGAGTGAAACCGGCAAACGTAAGCGGAATTGCCCAACCCGTGTCAGTTCCGGCTAAAATACTTACGCCCGCCCGCCGCATCTTTCCGGCTAATTCGACGTGGCTTTCAAACCGTTTTCGTCTTTGTTCAAGATTGCCTATCGGAGCAATCCTCTGCTTAAAAATATTTGTCCAGTTCTCTCTGACCGAAACGGGAATGTATTTCATACGACTGTCGTTCGATATTTCGGCGATGTCGGAAATAGTGGTGGCGTTTCTCGCGGCAAGAGTCGGACAGAGCCAAGTGCCGTTGCGAACAAACCGCGCGAAAAGGTCATTCGCCTTTCGCCCGTCATAGTTTTCAATAGCCTCGATTTCGATACGGTTGCGCGTTTGATTTGAAAGTGCCGGATTCGACAAATTCCGCAGTTCTTTTCGTAATTGTGCTTCATTACGCGACGAGGAAATGAATATATCCGTGCTGTGTTCGATGCTCTTTTGACCCAAATCGGAAACTTCCGTCGCCGACATCGAAAAGGGAACGTGACCCGCAAACGGAATCCTCTGCCGCTTCGCCTCGTCCGCAATTGCCAGATAAGCGTCTCGTGGAAGCAAATCATATACTTTGACAAAATCTGCTCCTTGCTGTTTGAAGGATTTAACAAACTGCCGCCCTTCATCGGCGGTCGTTACGGCTTTGGCGATTGGAATCGGAGTTCCCGGACCGTCCAAAAGATTCCCCGTCAACGCGCCCAATCGCGGACCGTGAATTTTGCCTTCTTCAATCTCACGCCGAAGCCGGTTTGTTTGTTCGAGCGGCAACGGACTGCCCATATCGCGCACGCCGGTTACGCCGTTGGCGATGAACATCGGGAAAAAGATTTCGGTTCTGCCTTCAAACAACGAGTGGACGTGCATATCCCACAAACCGGGAATCAAAAATTTGCCGCTTGCGTCAAGGATTTGTGCGTCTTTCGGAATTTTTACCTTGCCGCTCTTGCCGACCGCAGCTATACGATTGCCCGTGATAATCACGGTCATACCGGATTTTGAAGGTGCGCCCGTAACATCAATTACCGTAACCTGATTAAAAACAACCGAACGATTTTGCACGGTTTGAGTAACCTGCGCGACAATCAATGTCGGCAACAAAACAATCAACAATAATGTAAGAATTCTTCTCATCAGTTCTTATGACGTCGCAAACAAGAAAATGTCTAACGATTGAGTTGACGTGGGCAAAAACCGGCAACACGCAACTATGAATTAAGCAGGCAAGTTTTAAAGAATGGCTGTTTTTGCCTCACGTCCAATGATTTGTTATGTCGCCCGTCGGATTCACGCTTTCTCTTCGTTTTCCTTTTTCCAAATTATAGAATACCTCCAAAATAAATGTCTTCTCACGAGCGCGCTCGGCAAAATTTCCGCGCAAATTTGCTCAATTTGCGGCAGGTTGAGATATTTGTCTGTTTTCCCGTGTTCAGCATACGCCTCACGAATTTCCTTAGCCGGTCGAAACTTTCCGGTTTTTTTCAACGTGAGAAATTTATTAGCCGGATAAGCAACCGTATCAAAAAACAAGTCCGCCAGATTAGAGCGTTGATACAAATCAAGGCAAACGAACGTGCCTCCGGGCTTTAAAGCCTTTTTTATGTTTTTCAGAATGTCCGTCATCGGTAAATGATGAAGTGTCGTCAGCGTCGCAATGCAATCAAACTGATTGTCCGGTAATTCATAAGTCATCACATCACCCTCGATGAAATCAATGTTCGGACAAAGTTTCGAGCGCGTCCGAGCAAGGCGAATCATCTGCGGAGCTAAATCAATGGCGAGAACTTTTTCGGCACGTTCGGCAAGCAAACGCGAAAATTCGCCTGTGCCGCAGCCAATCTCAAGAATATGCCGGCATCGAACGGGAATCTGATTTATCAAAAAACTATGATAATGCGCGTTATGATTCCAGGTTTCGTCGGCGAGCAAAGCAATCCGGTCAAAATCGGACTGAATTGATTCCAGAGTTTGTTCTGCTTGGCTCATTGTTATTCATTCTACGTCAGGAAACACGAAGCGATATAACGGCGGAGTTGACGTGGGCGCGAAAACGCGCAACTTCATAAGAGGCGACGTTACGCGCCTCACGTCCAATGACTTGTTCGGTGCGGTGTCATGATTTAAAGTAGGTAATATTATAATAAATTTCGCAAAGTGGCTCGTAAATTAACTCGTTGTCAATATACGTCCATCTTCTAACAGTAACTTTGGTCAAATTCCCTACCAAATCATACTCGTTCGTGTAAGTGTGCTTGCAATCGAGCTTATCATCTGGGTTGTAGTCATACATTTCCACTATTTTCCCCTGCGTGTCGTATTTGTAAAAAGTTTTGTGACACAATTCACCATTTGTTTTGTAAGTCTTTTGCTCAATTTTCCTATTGTCTTTATCGTAAGCAAGAAACATTTTGTACTGAAAAACACCATCAACGTAGCAAGAATGCTCGGTAATGTTCCCGTTAGCGTCTTGTTTGTTAGTATCATGTTCAGAAAGCGATTGACCGTAGATTTTATTAGAAAAAGTTTCGCTTTTCCTTTTCCCTTCACGGTCGTATATAGTAACTAATACTAACTTTCGAGGGTGTATGACCCATTTATTTTCTTTTTTTTGGATTTGAGCAATTTCATGTCGAACGCTCTCCACCGCGCCGACCATGCCATCCCGCTCTTTATCTGTTTTTGGTTGCATAACGTTATGATGAAGGTTAAACAGCAAGACAAGCGAGCAACGTTACTATGCAAATTTAAGAGCAGTTTATAGGTGCTCTTTTGTTCACAGTATTCGTAAGGCTCGCTTGTACAAAACGGATTACCTTTCCCGCAAAAAGTCAAAATCCTACGTCCACACAGGCGTATGCTTGATTAGCCCGCATGACAGCAGTTAATGGGCTGCAAATTCTTCCAAAAATTGTAATCGCGTAGGGTTCTGCTACGCGAAGGAAAGGCGGTAATGGCGGTTGGCGCACTCTGAATTCAACGGAATCTGATCTACAGGTTGTGTTGCAATTAGGAATTTGATAGTAATATCCTATTGTAGGACCTACTTCCGCTCCCTTTCGATATGAGTTAAAAGAAGATCCTATTAGGAGAGTTGCGTTAGACGAGCCTGCACTGTAAAAGCGATAAATAATTGGGCAAAACTGTAAGTAGTTATTTGAAACTGAGTAATTACCCAGATCATTTTCGTCGAAAACTAACTCAGCATAATCGCTGCCCGTAGCTATGCGCCCACTAGGACTTTGAATTTCTGTCGAATCCACATAATACTCGTGACCGCATGAATTGTAAGGGTCTTGTATGTGACCTGTTCCCGCGATGTATGTTACCGACGGGTTTTCTTCGTCATAAACAACGTCACCATTTGAGTTAGTCCCACTCGTTGACCACAACCACAAATCTGAATATGAAGTCGGGCTTTCGTTACATTGACCGAAAACTGTTGGGACAGCAATGCAACTTAAAAAGAACATTATTGACAAGAAACGGATTCCGGTTGTAAGTCTAACTTGCTGACGCTGTGCAAACTTAATGCTGATATGGTTTAACATAATTATCCTCCATCTAGAAAATCTAATTTTGCAGTAAATGCGAGCTAACACTAATTACTAAAAGTCCGACACTTTGTAGCCTTTAATGGTGTTTTGCCGAAGAATTATTGTTTGCCGGAGATTGTTGCTGCCAACCTGGTCCGCCCGGTAGCGGGGCTGGCGGAAGTATTTTCACTTTTCGTTTGACGTGTTCATTAGTAAAGCGTCTTAATTTTTGCAATCCGCTCGCACTCAACCGGTTCGGTATAGTTGCAATTAACTCGTCTGTGATGGCTTCCCTTTGTCGTTGTAACAGCGTCAACTGCTGCATAACTTCGGGGCTCGGATTAGGGAAGTTGCGGTTTTTGATTTCTTTTGCTTGCTGAGTAAGAGGAGCAGTCCTTTGTTGAAGCAATGTTGCGACATTAATCAAAACGTCTCTATCCATTCGCCCCAATGTCGTCATGTTAAAGTAACCTTCAAGACGCTGCCTGTCTCTCGTTTCATTTGTCTTGAGATGGTCCCAGATAAGTTGGAGGAACATAGAGTAAGCGACGCGGTCGGAAATCATCTCAGGATTTGTCGCTCCGTCAATGGCTTGCATATTCTGTTGTTGTATTTGCGCGGTTGCTTTTTGTGTGCGAAAGGTGCTGGTTTGTGTTGCAATTAACATTGCAATAGCTCCTATAACTACTACAAGAAGCAGAATTGTTAAGTTTTTCATCTTTGACCTCCTAAAACTGATTAAGTTGAAATTTTATGCTTTCCGCAGGCAAATCGCAACAGGAAAGCACCGAACGGCTGAGATGACGTGGGGCGAAACCGAATTCACGCAACACGAGGGAAAACACGCAACGTAAAAACAAAGTCGCTGTTTCGCCCTCACGTCCATTGATTTGTTAGACGTGCTGTTAAATACCGAACTCCGCTTTGATAAATTCTTTCACGCCTTCTTTTCCTTTCAGGCGTAACGATAAATTTTCGCCTTCAACCGCCATTTCAAAATTTAAGAACGGGCAGCATAATCGCTCGTAGGTTACGAACTCGGCAACGTCTTTGATAGCTTGCGGGTTCGCCGCGTAGCGCAAAGAATAACCATCGGGCAACTCTTGGACTTCTTGTTTGGCGGCGATTAGCTGTTTGGTTAAAAC